>JAVBUX010000235.1:0-30550 GCA_031554915.1 Bacteroidales bacterium
CAGATATTCTTTTGCCAGTTCTTTTTCATTTTCATCGATTGCGATTTTACTTAAGACACGATAACATTCTTCTTCAAAATAGATATCTATGGGATATTGAAATGCCGTTTTTACATAAAATTTTGCAGAGTCATACTGACCCAAATATGAGTAAACATTTGCAATATTGTAATACCTGGAAGACATATTCGTATCAAAATATGGGTACGACAAACTTTGACGAATGTAATACAAAGCCGAATCAAATTCTTCTTTAAAATAATAGCTATTACCAATATCATTCAGGACATCACCCATTATAATTGAATCTGTTGTAATATTTAATGCTTTTCGTGAAGATTCAATCGCAGAATCATAATCATCAAGTGCCAGGTGAAGCCATCCCATCGACAAATAAGTTTTTGCCCGGTTTTCAGTCTCCCCGGCTTTCTCAAATTCCTGTTCTGAGAGTTTGTAATATTCCTGAGACTTTACAAATTCTTCCTGGTAACCGGATATCTGAGCTAAATCAAAATAGACCTTAGCTAAAATACTATGGTCTTTGCCTTGTGCAGCATAGTCTTTTGCCTTAAAAAGATTTTGTAAAGCATTCTTATAATCACGATCATTCTTAAACATGTGAGATTTATACAGATAACTATACGCAAGCTTTTGTTTCCGGTTAGTCCGGGAATAATAATCAATTGAAAAATCAATCATCTCAACAGGAGACAAGCTAATAGCATTCTTATCTAAAGCCTGAAAAAAAAGCAAACCGAACAAAGCTTTTTCTTCTTCAGACATTTCAGAATACTCCCCTTGTATTTTTTGCAATATAAATAATGATGAATCCGGCGCCTCAGTCATACAATGCTCTGCAATCTGCAATTTTTCATTTACAGACGAGTTACATGCAAAAAAGACCCAAAGAAAAGAAACTATTATAATAGGGAAAAAGAAATACCTCATTCTGATAATTCCGAAAGTTATCAATCCCTATTTGAAAAATATTTCATAAACTGTATCCGTTCATAGGCCGAAGGATCAGGAATATTAGCATAATTTAATTTACCACAAAAATCATTAACTGTTTTGAAGTTCATGGAATGCATCCATTCTTCTATGCTGGATATCATTTGAGAAATGATCTCATGCCCATGCTGATAAACTGTACTGCATATTTCTACGGAAGAAGCTCCGGCTAAAATACATTTTATAACATCTTCCCAGTCATGGATACCGGTAGAGGATACAACCGGAATTTGAGGAATACGTCCGGAAACAATTCCCGTCCAACGTAAAGTATCTGCCATATCTGTATGAGAACTAAACACCTGTCCGGAAACAATTTGCAGCTTATTGATATCTATGTCCGGCTGATAAAAGCGATTGAAAAGAATAACACCTGCTGCTCCATGAGCATACAGATTATCAACCATCTCAACAATATTACTGAACATCCTACCCATCTTTATTATGACAGGAATACTCACTTTCTCTTTTACTTTATCAAGGATCCGAAGAGTTGTTCTTTCGAGAAGTTCTACATCAGGATTAACATCGGTATTGAGTGCAAATACATTTAATTCAAGAGCATCTGCCCCTGCCATTTCTATTTGATGAGCAAAATCAACCCAAGAATCTGATTTATAACAATTTACACTTGCAATGATAGGAATAGAACATTGTTGCTTGGATTCCTGTATCAGTTTAAGATAATCACTTACCTCATTACTTTTTACATAATTTCGAATATAATCATCTGCTTCAGGATAATCACTATCCCTGAGCATCCAATCGGATTGCATGGCAATTTGTTCTTCGAATAATGATTTAAGTACAACAGCACCTGCTCCAGCCCGCTCCAATTCCCGGTTTTTTTCCGCACTATTTGTTAATCCGGAACTACCTATGATGATCGGACTTTTCAAATTCAACCCTGCAAACCTAGTTTCTAAAGTATTTCCCATAGCAACTGATATAGTTATAGATCACAAAACTACGTATAAATTCTCAATTCTTAAATTTAATAAAGCAAAAAAAACTAAATTCGCGGACCAAACAATTTACTTCCAATGCGAACCAATGTACTACCCTCTTCTATTGCAAGCAGATAATCATCACTCATACCCATCGAAAGCTCTTGAAAATCAGGATTATTCGGAAAAAAATCGGATTTAATTACCTTGAAAAACCCGGCTAAACCGGCAAATTCCGAACGAACTTGAGACTTATCATCTGTAAATGTAGCCATACCCATCAAACCACAGACTGAAATATTCTTCATAGACTGAACTTCTCCGGATAAAAGTAACTGACGACATTCATCGAATGTAAAACCAAATTTCGTTTCTTCAGCAGCAATATGGATCTGCAGCAATACTTTAATTTTACGATTAATTTTTCCTGCCTGAAGATTTATTTCCTGAAGTAAATGCAGACTGTCAACACTTTCAATCATATCGACGAAAGGAACAATATCTTTGACTTTATTAGTCTGCAAGTGCCCGATAAAATGCCAGATAATATCTTGCGACAATTCCTTATTTTTGGAAACAATTTCCTGGACACGACTTTCTCCAAAGAGACGCTGACCGGCATCATAAGCTTCTTTAAGAACCGATGCCGGATGAAACTTCGAAACGGCTACCAAACGTGTCTGTTCAGGCATTTCGTTCCTAATTTCATGAAGTTGCCGTGCAATTTCCATTTTTATTCTTGACCTGCTTTTTTTGTTTTTTCCTCTGCAGAGAATGGGAAAACATCCATAATCATCGTCTCTGAAACAGACGCAATAACATAATCAGCCATTGTTCCTTTCATACCTTGTTCGATAACGGCAATCGCTTCTTTCAAATCCGAAGCTTGAGCCAACATCTGCATCGATGTTTTTTTCTCAGCACCACTTTTTTCATCCAACGTTATGAATTGTACTTTAGCTTTATAATAACGGTCGCCATTTTCATTGAAAAACAACTCGGCAAGACGAGCTCTTTTAATATCAGCAATGGTCATTTCTCCACTGATAAATGGCTTCATTTCTTCCAAGATACGAGCCTCAGCTTCCGTAAAAGACAATGCATCAACCAGATAAGGCTCTGTTACTTTTTTAGGAGCTCCATTCTCCATTATTTTTTCGTAAGCGACTTTACATTCAAACCAATTCATTGTATTATTATATTTTAGTTTATTCTTCTAATGACCTGCTAATTTCTTCGATGTAATTCAAAACTTCATCACGTCCTTTTTTATGTTCCGACGAGGTAAAGAAAATCGGAGGCAACTCTTCCCAGGTTTCCTGCAACTTTGTTTTGTATTTTTCAATGTTCTCATTTAACTTGGAACTCGATATTTTATCTATCTTCGTAAAAATGATCGAAAATGGAATTCCATTTTCCCCCAAATATTCCATAAATTCCAAATCAATCGTTTGTGCCTCATGCCTGCAATCCAACAGTACAAAAAGACAAGTCAATAAATGCCGTTCTTCAACGTAAGAACGAATAATGCCTTCTATCATTGCACGACCTTTCTTACCTCGTTGAGCATAACCATAACCGGGCAAATCGACCAAATACCATTCATCATTTATCAAAAAATGATTGATTAACTGGGTCTTACCTGGTGTAGCTGAAGTCATTGCCAGGCCTTTACGACCGGTAAGCATGTTAATCAATGAAGATTTGCCTACATTTGACCGGCCAATAAAGGCATATTCCGGTCTGCCGTCCTGAGGACATTTCAGAACATCGGTATTACTCATCACAAATTCAGCCGACTTTACATTCATAATTTTCTTAATTTTTCTGAACGCAAAGGTACATTTTTCCTTGAGAAAATAAAAAAAGTTAATTGTAATCTGTCCTATTTGTTTTTGTTTTACATTTGGCAAAAATTTATCACTGGCACGAAATGAAAAACCTTTTAGTTTTTACAATTTTATTTGTTTTTTCCCATTCATTATTTTCCCAAAATTTCAAAGGAAAAGTTTTAGAGTTATCCGGAGAACCTATCCCAGGAGCAACAGTCTATATCAAAGAAATCAAACAGGGGCTAATTTGCAATGCCAATGGAGAATTTCAAGTAACTCTGGAGGAAGGCGATTACAATTGTACTGCCAGTTGTCTGGGATACACAGCATTGGAAAAATCATTTTCAATAAAAAAAGATGCCGAACCTGTATTCATGGTAATTACTATGAAAGCTACATCTTTTGAATTAGAAGAAGTCGTCGTACGAGCCGGAGAAGACCCTGCATACGAAATGATTCGAAAAGCAGTAGAAAAAGCGCCTCTCCACCTGGCTCAGGTAAAAGGATACACCAGTCAAGCTTATGTCAAAGGAGCCGGGAAAGCAGTGCATATTCCCGGTTGGATGGAAAAAATGGGCGGAGAACAACTCAAACTTTATAAAAATAAACTTTTTCTTCAGGAATCTCACAGTGAAATTAAATATTCCTATCCTGATCAATATACTCAAAATGTGAAGGCATTCGCTAGTTCAATGCCTAACGATTCAATTGCAAAAGATGCCATGGGAATATTCCGTGGATCTCTTTACTCACAACATGATGGGAATATTCTCCATCCAAAAACATTTTCCTATTACCGATTTCGTTATGAAGATTATGAGGAAATTAAGGGTGTTAATATCAACAAAATAAAGATCATCCCTAAGTTCGACGATCCTAAATTATTTTCCGGATATATCTATCTTGCTGAAGATTCGTGGGATATTCGCGGAGCTGAACTCAGTAGAAACACAGAGACGGGTAAGGTTACTTATACTCTTAATTACAATGAAGTTGCAGACAATCTTTTCTTAACTACCAGTTTCAAATCGCATATTGATGCAAGCTTCATGGGACTCAAATTTGTATTTGACTATTTATGTTCTGTTAAATACACTGATATTCAAATAAACGATTCAATCTCAGCATTAGTCAAGAACGATCTGAAACTCAAAAAGAAAAAGGAGAAAAAAAATTTGGAAATCAAATCGTATGATGAGAAATACAAACGGGAATCGGATTCTCTGGCAACAAAACGTGATTCGCTGTATTGGTCGGATATCCGTAGCATAAAACTCAACGATGAAGAGATTGCAAGCTATGCCCGTAAAGATACGATTCAAACCAAATCAGATTCGATAAAAGCTGTGAAAGCAGGAAGAAAAGGTTTTTCTGTGTTCAGTCTTTTATTGGGAAGGGAGACCGGTAACGATTCATCTAAAGTGAAACTAAAATATGGGGGCTTATTGGAGATATGCCCTGAATATAATTTTGTCGATGGACTATGGCTTGGAACTTCTCTCGATCTGACAATCAAACGGAATGAACATTCATACTGGAAAATTACACCATCTGCTCACTGGGCGCTGTCACGGAAACAATTACTTTGGACTGTGGATACGGAGTTTCGTTACGCACCTATAAATCAAGGGTTTCTTAAAATAACAGGAGGAAGTACTTCTGAAGATTATATGGAAAACAAAGGTATGCTAAGAGTCGAAAATATGTTTAACTCTTTTCTTTGGGGAATCAACAACGCCAAATTTTATCAAAAAGATTTTCTGGAAATTAACAATGAGATTGACATTGCCAACGGTCTGAAATTGATCACCGATGTAACATTTGCTAACAGAAAACCACTTGACAATCATGCCAATGACAGCTTCTTTGGAGACAAAGAAGATATAAAACCGAATATTCCTCCATATACTGGTAATTTGAACGAACAATACAATATGCTTGCTAAATATACTGTCGGATTACAATATACTCCGGAACTTTATTATATGATTGAAAAGGGTAAAAAACGGTATATTAAATCCAGGTTTCCAACATTTTCCGCTCACTTCCAGCAGGGTTTATCCGGGAATTCGGATTATTCTAAATTCTACCGATTGGATTTATTTACTGCTCAAAACATACGAATGGGACTGTTCAATCGTTTTCATTACCAAGTTAATGCCGGTAAATTTTTCAACAAAAACGATTTCAACTATATTGATTACAGACATTTCAATTCTGCCGACCAAATGGTAACCGGAAAAGAATTCAATACTTCTTTTGCCCTCCTACCATATTATACCTACTCCACCAACAAAGAATGGATACAGGCTATGGTGAACTACGAATCAGAATATTTACTGCTGAAACGCCTGCCTGGTCTTCAGGGTAAACCTATAAAAGAGACTCTTCACGGAAAATTCCTGCATACTCCGGATAAAAAGTACTATTCCGAATGGGGGTATTCTGTTAATTTTTCTCTCTTCGGAGGATTAGGTATAAATGCAGGAGTCTTTGTTGGATTGGATAAATTTGACTACAATAGCTGCGGATTTAGGGTTTCGTTGCCGTTGATACGAGACTTAGGCTCATCAAAGTAAACTATTTTTCTAAAGAACCCATATAGTAAAATACAACTTTCGACCCTTCACTTTCATTGTGATACCGGTCGCTTGCCGTGATCAGGAAATAATAGCCTTTTTCCCGGTTCCGATCAATAGGAAGTTCAAATCTATTAGCAGATACTCGTGTCGCTAACAAGTTTTCCTGATTTTCTGTGTCTATTGGAAATTGCTCTGAGCAGTAAACACTGTAGTAGAGTTTTTCCGTAACAAGCGGATTGCTGTCCCAAGTAATCTGTAAAATATCTCCTGTTTGAACTACATCCGGTTTCTCCGGGACTGCAGGAGCAATACTATCCTGCCAGTAAATAGGGGGAATCTGTGATGGATACCTATAAAACTCGGTCTTAATAGAATCCGAAACACTTTTCAGGTTGTCCATCAGATAACGGGCACGGTAAAAAGCATTTCCCTGTGTATGAGATAAACGGCAGTATCGTAGTTGATCCAGAATAATAGAAGAATTCCATCCGCCTTCGTTCTGATCCATCCGGTATAAACCTATTCCCGGAATAACATAACGGTTAAAACTGTGATCCTGCCAGTTTTTTACAAACGGATAAAACAAATTATCCATATAATACATCATCGGAACAATCAAATCATGCTTTCCTTTGCTGAGCCAGTCGGCCGGATCCCGGAAAACACTGTAATAAGCAGTCCAGTGAGCCTGTGTATTTCCGGGGATTTTCTGATACATTCCCAACACCGAACTACTGACCATCACCCAGGGCTTCAGGGACTTGATCGTATCGTAAGCCTCATAAACAAACTGATTGATATTATTTCTTCTCCAGGAATCGATATTCTCATTCTGCCCATATTTTTTGTAGGTATCCTGATCCGGGAAATCAGAAGCACGGTCCGGATAACGGATATAATCGAAATGAAATCCATCTATATCATACTTCGAAACGATTTCAGTTACCAATGAAAGCAAATAACTGCGAGTCTGAGGATTCCCCGGATCCAGATACAATTCACCTTTGAATTTCTTTACCAGAGTTTTATTCCTCATCACGGTCGGAGAATTATTTGGCCGGCCCTTAATCTTCTCCAAGCCCAAAGGATAGGTCACAAACCACACATGGCATTCCAGCCCTCGCGCATGGCAGGCTTCAATCGCAAAAGCCAGAGGATCGTAACCGGGGTTCAACGAAGGAGCCCAGTTGACAAAATTGCTCCAGGGTTCAATTTTTGAAGGGTAAATCACATTCCCGCGAATACGGGTTTGCAGAAAAACAACATTGAAATTTGCTCTTTTAAGTTCGTCCAGTATCCGGCAAAACTCTTCTTGTTGTCTGACTACATCGTTTTGATTGCGAATCGGACTATCCGGCCAATCCAAAGCATGATTGGTCGTCAGCCATACCGCCCGAATTTCTTTTTTCGGTTGAGCTAAAAGACTGATATTGAATACTAAAAATTAAAACAGCAAAAATTGTCTCATTGCGGCGCAAAATTACTGGATTTATTCAACTTGAGCAAACCCTGCTTGTGTATTCTAAATAAAATATCTAATTTTAATGCTTGAAAAAATCAAAAATTCTCGAAAAAGATCACAAAACTAAACTCTAAATAATTAATATACAAACTCTTATCGTTCATGAAAAATTTAGGCTCGCTTATTTTGCTTTTTTTATTTCTGCATCTGAATTCATTTGCAAACCAATCTGCTCAAAAAATTGTTTCTGCTCAAAAAATTAACCAAACAACTGTTGAAGTTCTACTCTCTGATAATCAGAGAATGACTTTCGACTTTTATGGCGAAAATATTTTTCGTCTTTTTCAGGATAACTCAGGGGGAATCATCAGAGATCCGGAAGCTAAACCGGAAGCACAAATCTTGCTTGATAATCCCAGAAAGAATATTTCCACATTGGATCTAACTGATAATAACGATATTATATCCATCAAGACCGGTAAAATAAATATTATTCTGGATAAGAAAAACACATTGTTCAAAATAATCGATCTCGAGACAAAAGCCATTTTGGTTGAGGAGGTTGAACCCATTCTTTTTGAAAAAGAGAAAGTAACTTTGAGCCTCAAAGAAAATCCGAACGAATATTTTTACGGAGGAGGTGTACAAAACGGACGGTTTTCTCATAAAAGAAAAAACATTTCCATCGAAAATCAAAATAGCTGGACAGATGGTGGAGTAGCTTCTCCGACCCCCTATTATTGGTCAACCAACGGATATGCTGTCATGTGGTACAGTTTCAAAAAAGGAAGATACGATTTTGGAGCAAAAGATAAAGGCATTGTACGGTTGTACCATGAAACAAATTATCTGGATATTTTCTTCATGACGGGAAATGGCGCTATCGCTCTCCTGAATGGTTTTTATCAACTGACCGGAAACCCGGTGTTATTACCTAAATTCGGATTTTATCAGGGACACCTGAATGCCTACAATCGGGACTACTGGAAAGAAGATGAAAAGGGAGTTTTATTTGAAGACGGAAAACGATATAAAGAAAGCCAAAAAGATACCGAAGGGACAAAGGAATCCCTCAACGGAGAAAAAAATAATTACCAGTTTTCCGCCCGTGCAGTAATTGATCGCTACAAAAAACATGATATGCCATTAGGTTGGATACTCCCAAATGACGGATATGGTGCGGGATATGGGCAAACAGAAACTTTAGACGGAAATATCCAAAACCTGAAAGACCTGGCCGGATACGCCCATAAAAATGGTGTCGAAATCGGGTTGTGGACTCAATCGGATCTTCATCCGAAACCGGAAGTAAGCGCATTATTACAACGAGATATTGTAAAAGAAGTCCGGGATGCCGGTGTACGGGTCCTAAAAACCGATGTAGCATGGGTCGGTGCCGGGTATTCGTTTGGTTTGAACGGTATTGCCGACGTTTCAAATATCATGACTTATTATGGAAATAATAGTCGCCCGTTTATCATATCTCTCGACGGATGGGCAGGAACTCAACGTTATGCTGGTATCTGGTCGGGCGACCAAACCGGAGGTGTTTGGGAATACATTAGGTTTCACATTCCGACATACATTGGCTCCGGTCTATCAGGCCAACCCAATATTTGTTCTGACATGGATGGAATTTTCGGAGGTAAAAATCTGATTATCAACGCACGGGACTTTCAATGGAAAACGTTTACTCCGATGGAACTTAATATGGACGGATGGGGAGCTAATGAAAAGTATCCGCATGCTCTTGGTGAACCTGCAACATCTATTAATCGCTGGTATCTGAAACTCAAATCAGAACTGATACCTTATACATATAGTATTGCTAAAGAAGCGGTAAACGGGCTCCCAATGATACGCGCCACGTTCCTTGAATATCCAAACACTTATACAAAAGGAAAAGCGACTCAATATCAATTCCTTTATGGTCCCTATTTCCTTGTGGCTCCCATTTATCAGGCAACAAAATCAGATGATCAGGGAAATGATATCCGTAACGGAATTTATCTTCCCGAAGGTCAATGGATTGATTATTTTTCCGGCAATTTATACAAAGGAAATCGTATTATAAACAGTTTTGAGTCACCAATTTGGAAGTTACCGGTATTTGTTAAAAACGGAGCGATCATCCCAATGACAAATCCCAATAATAGTGTTGCCGAGATCAATAAAAACATCCGTATATACGAAATTTATCCGTATGGAAATACTTCATTTACCGAATATGATGATGATGGTGTGTCAGAAGCATACAAATCGGGAAAAGGAACTACTACCTTGATAGAATCTAATGTCGATCTTAAAAATAATGCTATAATCACCATACAACCCACAATAGGAGATTTTTCGGGATTTGTAAAAGAAAAATCAACGGAATTCAGAGTAAATGTAACCGAAAAACCTAAAAAAATATCGGCCAGTATCGGAAAAAACAATATTCGATTGACAGAAACACATTCTTTAGCTGATTTTAATTCGAAAGAAAATGTGTTCTTCTATAATCCTAATCCTAATTTGAACCAGTTTGCAACCAAAGGAAGTGATTTTAAAAAAGAAGTGATCACAAAAAATCCTCAACTGCTTGTCCGACTGGCAACTTCGGATATTACTGCCGGCCGTACAAATCTAATGATCGAAGGTTTTGTCTTTCAACCTTCTGATAAACAAAGAGTAACATCAGGAAATCTGACTGCTCCGGCAAACGCACAAATCACTGATGAAAATACGGAAGCATATACCTTAAAACCAAATTGGAGTAAAGTAAATAATGCTGATTATTATGAGATCGAGTTCAATGACATGCTTTATTCCACAATCAAAGATACGGAACTATTATTCGATGAATTAACTCCTGAGACAACTTACTCGTTCAAACTACGGGCCGCAAATAAAGATGGATATTCTCCCTGGACAGAGTTTAAAGCCACAACTAAAGTGAATCCTTTGGAATTTGCAATCCATGGAATCATCGGAGAAACAACTGCAGAAAATCAGGGAGGTTCAGGTATCAAAAAATTATTTGACTTTGATGAGAATAGCATGTGGCACACCAAATGGGGTGTTAATGCTATACCTTTCGATCTGATCATCGATCTGAAAACAATTAATCAACTGGATAGATTCCATTACCTGCCTCGCTTGGGCGGAGGTAACGGAATACTGCTGAAAGGAAGTGTTTATTGCAGCAATGATAAAACGAATTGGACAGAGGCCGGAACTTTCGACTGGAAGAAAAACGATGAAATCAAAGTGTTTAATTTTACTAATCATCCGACTGTAAGATATATAAAACTAACTATTACAGAGGGGGTTGGAAATTTTGGATCCGGAAGGGAATTATATATATTCAAGGTCCCGGGAACAGAAAGCTATCTCCCTGGGGATATCAATAACGATCGCCAGATCGACAAAAACGACTTAACTTCTTATATCAACTATACCGGACTGAGAAAAGGTGATGCCGATTTTGAAGGGTATATCAGCAATGGTGATATCAACAAAAACGGATTGATTGATGCTTATGACATTTCTGTTGTTACTACCCAACTCGATGATGGAGTCGATAATAAACCAATCGAAAAGATTAATGGTAATATCGAAATAAATACATCAAAACAGTCATACAACAAAGACGAAATCATTGAAATCCGGGTAAAAGGAATTGATCTCCAATCGATTAATGCATTAAGTTTTGCTGTACCTTATAACCCTCAAAATTATGACTTCATCGGTGTCCAAACTTTGAATGTGAAAGAAATGGAAAACCTGACTAACGACAGACTACATACTAATGGCGTCAAAGCTTTATATCCTACATTTATAAATATTGGGAATAAAGAACCTCTTGAAGGCTCTCAGGATCTGTTTGTTCTGAAATTTAAGGCAAAACAAAAAGTGAAATTCGACCTGAAAGCCATTGATGGAATCCTCATCGATAAAAATCTGAACTTTCGTAAATTTTAATATATGAAGTGAGATCTTCGCTCAGAGCCAATAGACAAACTTTCTCCGGAGACTACCTGATGAGAATCGGTTTAAGAGTATTTTCAACATCAAAATTAAATAGTAAGATTATCGAAATTACAGCGGAATAAATCCGGAAGATTTTTTATCTTTGTTGGTTAAATGATCGATCAACTGACCATAGAACGAATCCAATCGGCAGCTCAAATCGCTGACGTTGTTTCGGATTTTGTAACCCTGCGTAAACGCGGGGTTAACTATGTTGGTTTATGTCCTTTCCATGAGGATAAAACGCCGTCTTTCTACGTTTCCCCGGCAAAAAATATCTGCAAATGCTTTGCCTGTGGAGCCGGAGGTACTCCTGTTCATTTTGTGATGAAACACGAACAGCTCACATTCTACGAAGCTTTAAAATTCCTGGCTAAAAAATACGGAATCGAAGTCAAAGATATAGAATTGACTGATGAACAAAAACAAGTTCAGGGAGACCGTGAGAGCATGTTTATCCTCAACGGATTCGCTCAAAAAATGTTTGCATCCAATCTGTTCGACCACCTCGAAGGTAAAACAGTAGGACTCTCCTATTTCAAAGAACGGGGATTCAGGGAAGATACCATCAAAAAATTTCAATTGGGATATTCTCTTGAACTGAGAGACGGATTTACAAAACAAGCCTTAGATTCGGGATACAAATTGGATTATCTCGAAAAAACGGGACTTACTATTGTACGGGAAGATGGTTATATGGCCGACCGGTTCAGAGGAAGAGTCATGTTTCCGGTTCATTCTCTCGCAGGGAAAGTAGTTGCATTCGGGGGACGTATCCTGAAAAAAGATGATAAAACAGCCAAATACGTCAACTCTCCTGAAAGTGAGATTTATCACAAAGGAAATGAATTGTACGGAATTTATTTTGCACGCCAGTCCATTGTAAAGCACGACCGATGTTTCCTGGTTGAAGGATATACTGATGTCATTTCCATGCACCAGGCAGGAATAGAGAATGTAGTAGCCTCATCAGGGACTGCACTCACTCAAGGGCAAATACGTCTGATTCATAGGTTTACAACTAATGTAACCGTCCTATACGATGGTGATGCTGCCGGAATCAAGGCTGCCATACGCGGGATAGACCTGTTACTGGAAGCCGGATTGAATATTAAAGTGGTATTGCTTCCCGAAGGTGAGGATCCGGATTCTTTCGCTCAAAAACAAAATGCCAGTTCTTTCATAGATTACATCAAAAAGAATGAAACAGACTTCGTTCGCTTCAAAACAAGTCTTTTGATCGAAGAAGCCGGTAACGATCCTATCAAAAAAGCGCAACTGATCACCGAAATTATAGACACCATTGCAATCATTCCTGAAGAAATAATCCGTTCTGTCTATATCAAAGAATGTTCGCGACTACTGGACACCGATGAACGAATCCTGGTCAGAGCTATCGCAAAAAAGAGGAAAGAAACAGTCAAACAAAACGATGGTCCTACCCCACCAACTCACAATAACACTCAACAAGAAGTATCTCCGGAAACATCTGGAACCGGATCTTCTTTTTCCGGTTATTATCTCGATAGCTTTGAAAAATCAATCCTGCAATTTGTTGTAAGATATGGAGAACAAGTCCTTTATACTGTAACTGATCCTGAAACCCAGGAATTAGTTTCTATCTCTGTTATTGAATATATAACGCAAGATCTCGAACAGGATGAACTGGTCCTCGAAAATCCTATTTTCCGCCAAATGCTGGCCGAAGCTTCCGATAAATGCAAACAGGAAGGATTTGTCTCCGAACGTTATTTCCTGACTCACCCGGACCCCAATATAAGCCGGCTTGCAGCAGATCTCGTAAGTGACAAATACCCGTTGAGTAAAGTTCATTCGAAATTCAAGAAAATGGAAGAAGAAGCCGATCGCTTAGTCGAACTAGTACCTTATGAAGTTTTAAACTATAAAGATGCTATCCTGAAAAAGCAGATGGAAGATATTAACCATAAAATAAAAAACGCCCAAGAACAAAATGATACAGAACAGGTTATAAGATTAATGTCTGAATTGTCCATACTGTGGCAGGAATCAAAAAAATTACTTGCAAAACATCTTGGAGAAAGGATAATACTAAAAATATGATATTCAAATAAATACATAAAATTAATCGTATGAGAAAAAAGTTACATTTATTGTCTCTCTTTCTGTTGGTCTTTGTCGGACTAACTGCACAAAACATCCAATTCCACTTTGCTCCACGCCACGGATTAGTCCCTGGAGATGCTCCCGACCCAGGAAAAAATTACTTTTTTTCTACAGTAGAAATGTTCAAACCCGACAAATGGGGTTCGACTTTCTGCTTCATCGACATGTCTTATGCCGGAGATAAAGGAAGTATCAGCTCTGCTTATTGGGAAATAGCACGTGACCTGAAATTCTGGAAAGCCCCAATTATGGCACACGTAGAGTATAACGGTGGTATTGTAGATGGCGTTCATAACGCAATCCCGAATGCTTACCTGTTGGGTGCATCCTATCCTTTCGTATGGGGCAAAGCCTTCATGAGTACATATCTGGCATATAAATGTAATGCCTTCGAAAAAACAAGTAACGATATTCAGTGGACTGTCACATGGAACTGCAATTTACTCAATAATAAATTGAGTATGAGTGGATTTATGGACCTTTGGAGTGAAAACAAAGATCGGGCGACAGGGGAAGGTGACAAAAAATTAATTTTACTCTCTCAGCCGCAATTTTGGTTCAATGCTACCGAACATCTTTCTGTAGGCACAGAAATTGAGATTAGCAGTGATTTTTATTTCGACCGGAAAGTGTATGTATTACCTACACTGGCCGCAAAATGGCAATTCTGATGTTAGAAAAATTATTTAAACTCAGCGAAAACGGGACAACCGTTAGAAAGGAATTAATCGCCGGATTAATCACTTTCCTCACTATGTCGTATATCCTGATCGTCAACCCGGTTATACTCGGTCAGACAGGAATGGATAAGGCAGCCCTATTCACAGCAACAGCTGTCGCGAGTGTTGTAGGAACATTATTAATGGCTTTTATCGCCAATGTCCCTATAGCTCAGGCTCCCGGCATGGGACTGAACAGTTTTTTTGCTGCTACTGTAGTCCTTACCATGGGTTATTCATGGCAGTTTGCATTAACAGCCGTATTCATTGAAGGAATTATTTTCATTATCCTGACCTTTTTTAATGTGCGGGAAATGATTGTGAATAAAATGCCCAAGGTATTAAAATCTGCAATCCCGGTTGGAATAGGCCTTTTCATCACATTTATCGGCTTACAACAATCCGGACTGGTCGTTAGAAGTGAACATACAATGGTTACTCTGGGTTCATTAGCGGATAAAGGTGTTTGGGTTACTCTGCTCGGATTGATCGTAACCGGAGTCTTATTCGCAAGAAATGTGCATGGAGCTATCCTGATAGGAATTCTCACTGCAACTGTTTTTGCACTATGCATGGGTGTAGCTCATATTCCTGAAGGGAATCTGATAAGTCTCCCTCCTAGTATCGCTCCCGTTTTCGCCAAATTCGAATGGACACATATCTTTACATTCGATATGCTGATCGTGGTATTTACCTTTTTATTCGTAAATCTGTTCGACACCATTGGTACGCTCATTGGAGTAGCCTCTAAAGCCGGATTAATAGATAAAGCCGGTAATTTTCCTAAAGCAAAACAGGCTCTTTTCGCGGATGCTATTGCGACCACTTTCGGAGCTGTTGCCGGAACAAGTACTGTTACATCATACGTGGAAAGCGCCTCCGGAGTTGCCTCCGGAGGCCGTACCGGATTAACCGCGGTAAGTACTGCTATATTATTCGCGCTGGCTCTGTTCTTTGCTCCTATTTTCCTGCTGGTTCCTGCTCAGGCTACAGCTCCAGCCCTGATTATCGTTGGATTATTTATGCTTAGTTCTGTTCTTGAAATCAATTTCAATGATTTCACAGAGTCGATTCCGGCATTCCTGACAATCATCATGATGCCATTCGCGTATAGTATTGCTCAAGGTATTGTTTTTGGTATGTTGGGATTTGTATTTATGAAAGTCTTTTCAGGACGGGCAAAAGATGTTTCAATGGCAGTATATGTTATTGCGGCTCTATTCCTGACCAAGATTATCACTGATTATTGTTTTATGTAGAAACATAGTAAATCACTTGAATATGTATTTTTTAGAAACCAAGAATGTTGTAAAACAATACGCTGCTCATCTTGCTCTGGATCAAGTGAGTATCCAGGTCCCGGAAGGAAAGGTCTTCGGACTTTTAGGGCCTAATGGAGCAGGCAAAACAACATTGATACGAATTATCAACCGTATCACAGCTCCGGATACCGGAGAGGTCCTTTTTCAAGGCCGGCCCATGGCAGAAAACGATATTTATAACATCGGATACCTGCCGGAAGAACGGGGATTATATAAGAAAATGAAGGTTGGCGAACAATCCATTTACCTGGCACGGCTAAAAGGTTTAAGCCACGATGAAGCAAAAAAACGTCTGACCGCCTGGTTCGAAAAATTCGAAATCATGTCGTGGTGGAATAAAAAACTGGAAGAACTGTCGAAAGGAATGCAACAAAAAGTGCAATTCGTAACTACAGTTATTCATGATCCACAGTTATTGATCTTCGATGAGCCTTTCAGCGGATTTGACCCGGTCAATGCAGAACTACTCAAACATGAAATCCTGGAACTTAGAGATAAAGGTAAAACCATCATCTTTTCAACACATAACATGGCTTCCGTTGAAGAGATTTGTGATGAAATCGCTTTGATCAATCACTCGAAAGTAGTATTGAATGGAAATATTGATGAAGTTCGCTTAAAACATAAATCCAATATTTTCAAAGTACAAGTTGCGGGAGGATCTCTCCAGATCAATCCGAACACAGGCAGGATTATAGGGGAAGAACAAAAGCCTCATACTCCCTTACTTCTTCGTCTCGAGAAAAATTCCGAATTGTCAAATTCCGAATTTTTATCTCATTTATTGAAAGAAAATGAAATCATGTCATTCCATGAAGAAATTCCATCGATGAACGACATTTTCATTAAAACAGTTAGCAACTCTTAAAAGAATCGTTATGAGCAAAATAGGAATCGTTATAGGTAGAGAATATCTTTCCCGTGTCAGAAAAAAGTCATTTATTGTTATGACTTTTTTGACTCCGCTTCTTTTTATCGGTTTGATCTTCGGAACTTTTTTTCTTTCGTCCATTAAAGACGGAGAATCTAAAGCAATCGTTGTTATTGATGAAACAAACAAATATTTTGACATTTTTAAGAGCACTGATCAATATCAGTTTATCAAAGCAGAAGGGGGCTTTGAAGAGTTCAGGAAAAATTCAGATGAAAATGTTTACGCCACTCTTGTTATTTCCGACGACCTGATAAAAAATCCTTCATCCATCACTCTGTATTCCGAAAAACAGGTAACCAACGATCTTGAGCGGACAATCTCAAACCAGTTGAATGAATACCTGAGTGACCAGAAAATAGCAAGTTATGATATCCCCGGACTGAAACAGATCATGGCTGAAAGTAAAGTTTCAATCAATCTGCAGACCAAACGGCTAAGCGAAGACGGAACTGAATCTGAATCTTCTGCAATGATAGCTTCAATTGTCGGGATGACTTTTACTGTAATCATTTATATGTTTATCTTTGCTTACGGAGCAATGGTCATGCAGGGTGTACTTGAAGAAAAGACCAACCGAATTGTTGAAGTAATGGTTTCTTCCGTAAAACCTTTCGATCTGATGATGGGTAAGATAATAGGGATCGGACTGGTCGGAATCACGCAGTTTCTACTATGGATGGTTCTGATTGTCGGATTCAATCTCCTCGGAGGCGCTTTTTTTATGACTTCAAATCCGGGAGTTATGGCAGGAGCAGGCAGCGAAATGACGGCTAATCCAGGAATGATGCAAATGGCTTTGCAAGCAATGTCAACCATTAATATTGCTGAAATCATTATCAGCTTCATTGTCTTTTTCGTTGGAGGATATATGATTTATGCATCTATTTTTGCTGCTATCGGAGCGATGGTAAATAGCCAGGAAGATACACAACAGTTTATGACTCCAATCACCATCCTTATTCTATTTGCCTTGTATGCAGGAATTTACAGCGTTGAAAATCCGGACGGACCATTGGCTTTCTGGGCTTCCATGTTTCCTCTCACCTCTCCGATTGTAATGATGACTCGTATTCCTTTTGATGTTCCTCTTTGGGAAAAGCTGGTCTCGCTCGTATTGCTTTTTGGAACTGTCATTCTTATGGTTAAACTAACGGCAAAAATTTATCGCGTAGGTATTTTAATGTACGGTAAAAAACCAGGATTTAAAGAAATCATCAAGTGGTTGAAATATTGAGAACAACATACATACGAAAAAAGCCGAACCATTTACGGGTCGGCTTTTTTATATATCTTAAAAAAGCTAATTTTAATTCAGCTTATTTACACGCAAAGCTAATTTAGACTTCAGATTTCCGGCTTTATTCTTATGAATAATATTTTTCTTAGCTAATTTATCCAACATAGAACTAACTTTTTTGTATAGTTCCAAAGCCTGATTCTTGTCTGTTTCATTACGAAGATCTCTAACCGCATTTCTTGCTGTCTTAGCATAATAACGATTACGTAATCTACGTGTTAACGTTTGTCTGATTCTCTTTACAGATGATTTGTGATTTGCCATCTCTATGAATTTCTTTCTGTTTATTTTCGTAGCCCATAGGGGAGTCGAACCCCTCTTTCAAGAATGAAAATCTTGCGTCCTAACCGATAGACGAATGGGCCAAAATTTCGCTTAGCGGGTGCAAATATAGAGCTTATTTTTTAACCTGCAAAATATTCTTATCCTTTTTTTTCATATAATTTAAAATCTTACCTTTGCAAATGCAATAAAACATGATTATGCTGCACAAAACTCGTGGAATAGTACTTCATTCAGTGGGATATAGTGATACATACTCCATTATCCACATTTTTACCGAAGAATTCGGACGGGTAACTTATCTTGCTGCAAAATCAAAAGGAAAAAAAACTAAAGTCAATAAATCGCTTTTTCATCCTTTATCTGTACTCGACCTTGAGGTTGAACATCTGAATCTGAGGGATATACACAGAATCAAAGAAGCAAAACCTCATTTACTTTCTACAAATATCTTATTTGATCCGGTAAAAAGTTCGATCAGCATATTCCTGGCCGAACTTATAAGTAAAGTTGTAAAAGACATTCAGCCCAACCCACTCTTGTTTAACTATATTTGCGATTCCATTCATGTCCTGAACCTGCTCGAACGGGGAACTGCAAATTTCCATCTGGTATTCATTTTCAAAATGAGCCGTTTTCTCGGATTCTATCCAAATGTAACTGAATACAAGAAAGGACTGTTTTTTGACTTACAAAACGGAGAATTCGTAAGCTACAAACCGCTCCATCCCTATTTTCTGAATCCTGACGACAGCGAAATCTTCGCTCAACTCATGCGAATGGATTACAGCAATATGTATAACTTCAAATTTTCTCACACCGACAGAGTCAATATCATTAATAAAGTACTGGAATACTACCGGCTACACTTAGCTGATTTCTCTGAATTAAAATCTCTGGACATATTACAAAATCTTTTTTTGTAATTCCGGATAATTATCCTATTTTTGCACCGCTAAATTACGCTATCCTGCCTCTGTAGTTCAATGGATAGAATGGAAGTTTCCTAAACTTTAGATTCGGGTTCGATTCCCGGCGGAGGTACAACTTATCCCAACTTGCTGATTTTACGAAGCTTTTCTTCATCAATAACTTTGATTTTTCTTCCATCCAAAGCAATCGCTTTTTCGGTCACAAAATTAGATAAAGTACGAATCGCATTTGAAGTAGTCATATTGGAAAGATTGGCCAGGTCTTCACGTGCCAGATAAATATTTATTGTGGAATCGTCTTCCAGGCCGTAACTATCGATAAGAAATACCAGCGATTCGGCCAGACGACCACGAATATGTTTCTGAGTCAGGTTCACAGTGCGCTCGTCTGCAATACCCAAATCCACCGACAATTGATGAATAAAGTACTTACATAGGGCAAAATTGTGTTTCAGAATATCGTCAACAACATGCATCGGAATTAAACACACAGAACAAGCTTCGAAAGCAGATGCAGCGGTAAGGTACTTTTCTCCTGCAAAATAGGCTCGGTATGCAAAATACTGTATCGGCTTAATCATTCGGATAATCTGGCTACGACCTCCAACTCCTTCTTTAAAAATTTTCACCTTGCCTTTTAATAAACACATTAAGAATTTTGCTTCATCCCCTTCGGAATAAATCATTTGGTTTTTCTTAAAATAATGAACAGAAGCATTCTTTCGAAGAGACTCACGCTCCTTCTCATTCAATAAGCGCCAGACATCACTCAAGCTACTCGAAAAATCAACCACTTCCTGATGTTTTTTGTCCATAATGTGTTTTATAACAATGTTATATAGCACAAAAGTATAAAAGATTTTTTGAACTTTATGCAAAATATGTTTTTTTTACAATAAATAATCTGATATCTTACATCAAATGATTAATTTTGTATTTATCATTCACTCAAAAAGAAATTTATTATAATTTCGGGAACATTGTTTTTAATTGGCTCATACCTCAAAAGGATAACGATACGCCCTGCGATTCGAATATCCCAAATATTTTTTTTTGTAGTTATATTCTACATTACATTTCCTGAATATTCCTACTCAAAAAATAAAGAAAAAGATGTTTTAGCCGACAGTGTGATGACTGAAGTATTCAAAAGGTCAGGACTGTACGGAAAATACATACTGGAATACAAAGCCAATGCCTATATCAAAGGGACAACACAGGTACTCGACAAAAATTTTCTCTTCCGGTTTGCTCCCGACTTTTTTTCCCTGGATAAAAAAAATGACAATACCATACTGGAAAGCATTGCTGACATTCATTTTCGGGCTCCAAATATTTTTACGCAGAAAATCATCGCAATCAATGGGACGACATCCAATACAGATGATATCTATGAAAAAGCAGTCCAATTCCTGAATGTCAACGTCTATAACCCGACCTCCTTTAACGACGAAATCTTGATGCCAACATTTAATAGCGGATTTAAATACTACCGTTTCTCATACGAATCATCTATTGATTCTGCAGGATATAAATTCCTGAAAATCAAAGTAAAACCAAAAATTAGAAGCCAGAAATTAGTTTCCGGACACATTTACGTCATCGATAAACTTTGGGCTATCGCAAGAATCGAGGTAACAGGAAAAATCGATTTCCTCAACTTTAGTGTAAAAACAAATTTCGGACTCCCGGAAGATCATTTTCTTGTTCCAAAATCAACCGAAGTTGACCTAAGAATGAAATTACTTGGAAATGAAGTTGTTAATCACTACAGTTCATATTATGAATACACCTACATTAAGAAATATGAAAGTGAATCTGAAAGAAAAAAAATGACCTTGAATTATGATTTAAGTGAATATTTTAACGTAAAACTGGACTCTCTTCCCATTATTAAAGACTCGCTATTTTGGGAGCAAAATCGTAAAATTCCTCTCTCAGATGAAGAAATACGGATCTATGAGAATTATGAGGCAAAAAACAAGAACTCTATCGACACTTCTCAAATAAGAAAAATATCAGACTGGAATTTTGCAAAGGGAGTATTTGTACCGAAACGATTTGAGTATAACGCAACTAAATTCAAATACTCCGGGCTGTTGAACCCATTTAAGTTTGCTTTTTCAAAAAGGGATGGTATTACTTACTGGCAAAAATTATATTTAACCAGGGAGTTTGATTCTGGAAAATTAATCAGTTTCAACCCCGATATCGGATTTGTATTCAAACGGAAAGAAGTTTTTTTCAATACCCCGGTAAATTATCTGTTCAATCCTGAAAAGATGGGACAATTAAATTTTTCTATCGGGAATAGAAATCAATCCTACAGCTCAAAAATAATTGATGATATCAATGATATCATGCCGGATTCCATCGACTTCGATGATCTCAATCTAAAATATTACAGACATTATTATACAGCACTCAACGGACAATATGAGTTGTTTAATGGTTTTCAGGTACAAGCCGGTATCGATTACCACCTGTACGACCCCGTCAAAACGAATGTCTCAACAGACCTGAACTCGGATTCCAACGGTGATATCATTGACCTGATCGGCGACCAATACAAATCATTTACACCAACAATAGCAATCCTGTGGACCCCAAAACAATATTACAGGATCAATGGAAAAAGAAAGGAATATGTTTGGTCAAACTTCCCGACTTTCTCTATTGAATATGCCCGGGGAATACCAAATATTCTGGATAGTAATAGTGAATATGAGCGACTAGAAACGGATATCCAGCAAAAAATATCCCTGGGACTACTGAGATCTGTCCAATACTATGCCGGCGCCGGGATATTTACAAATACTCATTCGGTTTACTTCGCCGACTTTAAAAATTTCAGGCGACATAACTTCCCTGAGTCCTGGGATGATCAAATAGGAGGAGTCTTTCATCTTCTGGATTCCTATTGGTACAATGCATCAAATTCATACATGCAATTACATGCAATGTACGAATCTCCATTCGTTTTTCTACAACTTTTCAAAAACGTGACAAAAGATATTTTCAAAGAACGATTCTACTTCAGTCAACTATACACTCCTGCCCTACCTTCTTATACGGAACTGGGATATGGCGTGGGTAATTATATTTTTAATGTCGGAGTTTTTGTGAACTTCATAAAAGGCGAATGTCAAACGGTTGGATTTAAGTTTGCTTTTGAACTTGGAAGATGATTTAACGCAATGATAACCGATTTCTCTGAAAAAAATGTAACTTTGTAGTTTAAACGCAAAAGCACAAAGTCACTTTTTACGTTCAAAAATTAATTGATTCAAAAATCGTGAGAAATATCAAAAACTATGAAATCATGGCTCCTGCCGGCTCGTACGACTCACTGGCAGCAGCAATACAAGGCGGAGCAGATTCTATTTATTTCGGTATTGAAGGACTGAACATGCGCTCCCGCTCTTCAAACAACTTCACTATTGAAGACCTTCATCAAATCGTCAAAATTTGCAAAAAAAATAAGATCAAAAGCTATCTGACAGTTAATACTATCATTTATGATAACGATATTAACCTGATGAAGCAAATTATCGATGCTGCAAAAGAGGCAGATTTATCTGCAATTATAGCGGCAGACGTAGCTGCAATGACGTATGCGCGAAGTATCGGAGTCGAAGTACATCTATCGACTCAACTCAATATTTCCAATGTTGAAGCCTTGAAATTTTATGCTCAGTTTTCCGATGTGGTCGTGTTGGCCCGAGAACTGAACATGGATCAGGTGAAAGAAATATATACCCAGATTCATGAACAGAATATTTGCGGTCCCAAAGGTGAACTGATCCGGATTGAAATGTTTTGTCATGGAGCGCTATGTATGGCTGTCTCCGGCAAATGCTACCTCAGTCTGCATGAAATGGATTCCTCGGCCAACCGTGGAGCCTGTAACCAATTATGTCGCAGAGGATATGTTGTTAAAGACAAAGAAAGTGACATTGAACTGGAAATTGACAACCAATATATCATGTCCCCAAAAGACCTGAAAACCATTCATTTTATGAATAAAATGCTGGATTCCGGCGTTCGGGTTTTTAAGATTGAAGGACGGGCACGAGGACCGGAATATGTCAGAACTGTGACGGAATGTTATAAGGAAGCTATTGCAGCATACTGTGACGATAATTTCACTACAGAAAAAATAGCCGATTGGGACTCTCGACTTAAAACAGTATTCAACCGTGGTTTTTGGGATGGCTATTACCTTGGCCAACGTTTAGGCGAATGGAGCGATAAATACGGAAATGAAGCAACCGAACGTAAAATGTATATAGGTAAAGTCATGAAATATTTCTCTAAACTGGGTGTTGCCGAATTTTTAATGGAAACACAATCTCTTGCACTGGGAGAAAAAGCCTTAATCACAGGTCCGACCACTGGGGCTTTGTTTATTGAACCGAATGAAATCCGCGTTGCATTGGAGCCTGTAGAAAAAACGGTAAAAGGAGATCTGTTCTCAATGAAAGTCCCGGAGAAAGTACGCCCAAATGACAAACTATTCAAATTGATACAACATCCTTCTTCTTAGAATTAACGACTATTGCTTGATATGGAGAATTTTACTTTTGAGATAAAAATGAAAGTACGTGATTACGAATGTGACACACAGGGGGTGGTCAACAATGCCAATTACCTCCATTACATGGAACATACCCGTCACGAATTCCTGGAAAGTCTGGGTGTTTCATTCCTGGAACTGCAACAACAAAGAATAGACCCAATGGTCTCCCGGATCGATATTCAATACAAATCACCCCTCACAGGGAGTGATGTTTTCATCTCGCGACTAAATATGACTCGAAAAGGCGTAAAGCTGATCTTCTCTCAAGCCATTTATCGTGAAAAAGACAATCAATTATGCACTAAAGCCCAGGTTGAAGTAGTCGTTCTTCAAAACGGGAAATTAACCAGGGGGGATTATTTCGATGAACTACTAAAACTGTGATTTATGTGAACTAAAACGAAACAATATGTACAACCAAAACCTAATCTACCAAATCGGACTGACTTTAGTCAAAGGAATCGGCAACGTTATTGCCAAACAAATTATTGAACACCTGGGCGAACCTGAACAACTCTTCAAAGAAAAAGCCCGGATACTCGAACAAATACCGGGTATTACACGGCGTGTAATCACAGAGATCCGCTCTCCGGAAGTACTCAAACGTGCGGAAAAAGAAGTCCTTTTCATCGAGAAAAATAAAATCCAAGCATTATACATTGGAGATAATGAGTATCCGAGACGATTTCGTGATTGCATCGACTCTCCTGTGATGATGTACTTTCGAGGGAACACAGACCTTAATGCAGATAAAATTATCAGTATTGTTGGCACCCGTAACGCAACCTCTTATGGACGGGAAATAACAGAACAAATCATAAAAGGATTGTCGGATGAATACAAAAACATATTGATAATCAGCGGGCTGGCTTACGGAATCGATTATATTGCACATTCTGCCGCCTTGAAAGAAGGATCTCCGACAATCGGCGTTCTGGCTCATGGTCTGGATTTAATTTACCCTTACCAACACCGCAAAATAGCTATCGATATGTTGGGAAATGGAGGATTATTAACTGACTTTATGAGCGAAACAAAGCCAGACCGACAAAATTTTGTCAAACGAAATCGTATTGTGGCCGGAATATCTGATTGTACTTTGATTGTAGAATCGGCAGGAAAAGGAGGCGCTTTGATCACAGCAAATATTGCCGATTCGTACAACAAAGATCTTTTTGCTATTCCCGGGAGAACAAATGATATTTATTCGCAGGGATGCAACAAACTGATCAAAGAAAAAAAAAGCGGCATTGGTTGAGAATGCTGAGGATATTATGAAAGAGATGTGTTGGAAGATCAATCAGGAACAAAAAACGACAGGACCTATTCAAAGATCATTATTATTAAATTTATCTCCAGAACAACAGCAAATTGTAGATCTTTTGGAAAAATCAGAAAGTATGCATCTTAATATCATGTCAATAGAACTGAATTTTCCTGTCAGCAAACTTTCGGCAACACTTTTTGATCTGGAATTGGATGGTATTGTCAAAGCAATTCCCGGAGGATTATATAAACTTATCTGAAATTTTATTCGTATTTTTCGACTTTATCTCACTTTCTGCGTATTAATAATGTAAACATCTTTATCAAGCATGGAGGAAGGTCAAATACAAAAATTAATCGATAACTGTAAGAGTGGAGATACTCGATCTTTCGGAGCATTAGTCTCTGAATTTCAGCCGCTTGTGTTTCGATTTGCATTCCACTTGCTTTGTGATGAGGAGGAGGCCAAAGATGTTGTGCAAGAGTCTTTTGTAAAAGTTTGGTTCAACCTGAATAAATACAATTCTGAGTATAGATTTGCAACATGGTTGTATAAAATTTCTGGAAATTTATGTTACGACAGACTCCGTTCGATGAAACACATTTCCAGAGAAACGGATATTTCAACAATCATGGACTCTGTATCGGACATCGTTTCATCTGAAAATATTGAAACACATCTTGCTAATAAAGAATTGAAGGAAATAATTATCGGTTTGACAAATAATCTTACTCCTAAACAAAAACTGGTATTTACTTTGATTGATATTGAAGAATTAGATTCTCACGAAGTTGAACAAATAACAGGTCTTTCGGCAGGAAAAATAAAAAGTAACCTGTATCTGGCAAGGAAATGTATAAAAGAAAAATTAAACAAGATCATCTGATAAGCTATGGACAATACAGATATTACATACGAAAAAATTGTAGAAGTAATCAGAAACACTTCTCCTAAAATGGAACATCCGGAAGAGTTATCCCAGACCATTCTTGAGAAAATCAATCATTCTTCGGATAACAAAAGGATAAACAACCTGATTCGGATCACAAGTATAATTGCTGGCGTGGCAGCCTCTTTTCTGGTTTGCCTGATCTGTTTGAATTATTCTGATCCATTCGGAAATAAGCAAAGTAAAACAGAACTATCGGCATATCAATCAGACGTAAAACTGACTGAAACAAAAGGAATTAATCAAGTGTTATTCCAAAATAATAATAATATTTCCGAACAGATCCATTCTTTTTCTGATTTGATCCGGATTAAACAAGAAAACAAAATACGAAAAGCTCAATTTTACAACATACTGGATAACCATAACAAATAAAAACATCGTCTTATGAAACGTTTATATATTCGATCAATCCTCATCATCTATTGGATTATCATTGGATTATCTTCATGTAGCGAGAAAAATTACAAGATGGTTACAAAGATAAATAGTGATACTTCTGCATTGAGAGAGATGTATGCTTACGGCGATTCTGCATTTTTAGCGGGAGACATGGCACATAATCCCTTCTTGTTCAAGATTGGACCGGATTGGAAGCTGGAGAAACTCAGAACTGCAGATAAAGAAACGTCATCTGAATCCGAAAAAAAATTCAATGTTAAAATCAGCCGAAAATTGGGGCACTTAAATGACATCCATTCCAACTTGAATTTCGATGAAGTATTCCGATCCTTTGTCGTTCCGGAAGAATCCGTAAAAAAGCATTTCAGGTGGTTTTATACGACTTATACCTACACCGGAAAGTATAAAAAACTGGATCTGAAAAAGATCCCGATCCCTATTGACAAATACATGGACAAAAACGCTCAAAAACTTTGGTTTCAAGGAATTACAGATGGCTATGAGGGAAGGAATGGGCTGGAGTTGAAAAGTGATTTGGACGAAATGGAATCTCAATTTTTCACATGGCTGGCCAGAAATATTTATGAAGCAAGTTTCATTACTATAGCACATTTCATCGGGGAAATTCCAGATTCTCCATATACTACTACTCAACTTACAAATATTAAAGACTCGTTATTCCAAACTAATTCCGCAGACTTGGAAAATCTGAATTTTCAAATTACAGATGTATGCAAAATATTGGATCAACATTATAAAACAACTTATTTTTCAACTATTTATGAAAAAAGAAAAGAATCCATTGATAAATTTTATGATCAAAATTTTGGATGGGGAAACGATCTATTCACTACTTCCATTGAATATAAATTAATTATCCCTGGAGAAATTTTCAATGCAAACACAAAGTTAATTAAGCAAGATACTCTCACATGGAAGATCGACGGAATCAGATTGATAGCCGATGATTACCAGCTGGTTGCAGAATCCCGCGTAGAAAACAAATGGGCTTTTATCCTCACATTTATTTTCGTACTCGCTATAATCCGTTTTATAGTGATGATAAACAAGAAAAATAGAAAATTGAATTCGTCGAAATTAATACATCGCTCAGAATCTCAAAGAAAGATTAAGTCCTAAACTGCTGCTACTGGCAAATGGAACGATCATCGCATGATCCAATTTTGTTCCTGCATACAATTTTCTGATCTCGGGATAAAGCCAGTAAGCTGCCTGAGCACTTAAAATACCTATCCCTGCCCCGACAAGAACATCTGATAACCAATGGCGATTATTATAAATCCGTAAAAATCCCGTAGCTGTAGCAAATGCATAACCGGCAACTCCATACCAAGCGGATTGATCCTTAAATTCCTGTCGCAAAAATTCAGCGCCGGCAAAAGCTACAGCCGTATGCATCGATGGGAAAGCATCATTACCATCTCCATCCGGACGTGGTGTCTCTATCGTATTTTTCAATAAATAAGAGCTTCCCGTAGCTAAAATGAAAGCAGTCCCTGCAATTACTGTTCGATCAACAAAATTATGTTTGCCATGAACCCCACACCAGTTTAAAATATAGACCGAAGCAGGAGCAACCGCAGGCAAAATATCGTCAATAAATGTATCTCCATCCCACTTAACAGCTTGATCCCGGACTTTTTCATCAATATGTTTATCTATTGTACCATAAACCCCGGCGGCAATAAGTAACCCGGGCACAATAAGTTGCTTCGAAGAAAATCTTGTTCCTTCAACTGTTTGCGGATAAATTTTGGAATTATCAAGCGAATCCGAAACCTGAATCTGAGCATTCAACAGGAAAGGAGTAAAAATCAGAATCAGGAGTATCTTCTTCATAAAAGAGCTTTTATGTATGGAATGAAAATAATACAGGCAATAATGAGAGCAATAATTGCACATAGCAATACAGCACCGGCAGCTACGTCTTTAATCTTTTTGATCATTGTATGATATTCCGGATTAATGTAATCGCAGACATATTCAATGCAGGTATTGACGGCTTCTGTCGATAATATAATAGCAATAAGCACCAGAACTGCAATCCATTCACCAACAGTGACTTTAAAGAAGAAACATGCAAGGACAGCAATCAAGCCCAGGCATAAGTGCATACGAAAATTTCGCTCATTGATGAATATTATTTTTAATCCGTGAAAAGCCACGGCAAAACTTTTTAACCTCGATTGTTTTTTAGGAGAATCCTGTTCCATATTTACATCATTTCTTGATGCAAAAGTAGCTCTTTATTATTATTTTCCAAACTTATACGCAATATTGAAAAACGGCCCATTGTAGCCCCATTCAAAATCAGCATCTAAATGCTTACGATCCAGCCCGATAAGAACATCATACCCACTGTAGCCCAAAGCGAGTTCCCAGCGATTATTCAATCTATACTGCCCGGAAACAGAGGCATTCAGTATCCGTCCCTTTATACTTTTATATTTGAGGTACAACCAACTTAATTCTCCACTAACTGCCCAACGGTTATTGATGGCATAAGTCCCAAAGAAACCCACATCAGGCAAAGGAGCAGTAAAATTTACATCATCGTTGAACGACTGCTCAATATTTTCGCCATCCAAATCAAAACCAACATTAAACGCCATCACATGGAAGCCAAATAAAGCCCCGACTTCCCATTGCCTGTTGGAAAGAAATGAATACCCGTATGATAATCTAAAAATATTAGTATTAAAATGGGCATTAATATCAGAATTCACCGGATAAACATGCTCGCCGAAATGAATATCTTTATCAATAGTTGTAGATGTTTTTCGATAAATATTGAAATATGAAAAGTCAACCCGGTGATGTTTTCCAAAACGGGCATCCAAATCTAACATGCCACTAAAAGTGTTACGATTCATCTTCAACTCATCCTCAAAACTGAATACGGAATAATCATTCCCATCAATTCCAGCTCCTAATTTTGTGGTGTTGACAGCCCAAAATCCACCCAATCGTACGGTATATTTACCGACAGTCCAGGGCTTATCGGGCCTCCATTGTTGTAAAGTAGAATCCGATTGCCCATAAATGTTCACTCCGTTTATAAAGAATACTAAAAAAAACAAATACAAAAAAACCGATTTAATCTTTGATACCATATCTATTGTGATTTTGATTATAAACAACTTTTAGTACAAAAAAGTTTTTTGGAATTTTTTGGCATGATTTTTTCATAGTTCGAAAATAATTACATACATTTGCAGCGAATACTGCAATACAAACACGCATAACTTTAGGAAACGGTCTCAAATGAAAATCTCTTTATATAGGAGTAGTATGTTTCGTTGGCTCAAATGTAACAGTTTAAATTTGGCTGTTTCGCTGTTTAAATTAGAGAGAGAGAGAGAGAGAGAGAGACTTACATAGCCTCTCGTGCGCGTCAAGATAATCATTATTTACTTAATAATAAAGACTTAGCTTTCTTAAATTCAAAGAATTTAGGGGCGTTTTTTTATTCTCAATTCTCTGCCGGCCTCCCCGGTACTTATTTCCATATTTCATTTTCTAAAGTCTCTTTTTTGAATGTTTTCCTTAGTTCCCCCTTTATGGGGTTGGAGAACATGTCTTTTCCCCTGCTTGTGAAAGTAGGGCCGGATACTTCTATTCAAATTAGAAAATTGTATGTATGTGTTTGCGAATGTTTATGGAAGTTATTCGGGGAGTACCGGCATTTTTTGAAAGAAACACATTTTATATACAACACATATTTAATTTTTAAACGGAATGAAACAAACATTTACAACACAACAGGGAACAACCCAGTGGCAGTTCTTGCGACTGCCCGGGTTGATTCTGACACTCCTGCTGGCCGGGATTTTAGGGCTGCAGGCACAAAGTG
>JAVBUX010000215.1:0-11945 GCA_031554915.1 Bacteroidales bacterium
CTTCTTTTTCAGTTCTTCCGTCGGCATTGGGAAATTACGAATACTCAGGTTAGCCTGGGGAATGTCTTTCATGGCCGATTTTAACTCATTTTTATTGAACGAAGTGATCCTCTCTATTTCAAAAATACGCCCTGGAAAATCTGAAACAGAACAATCTGAAGTATATAAATGACTGTCAACATGCAATTTATGCAAATCATATCTTAGGGCTACAGATTTATACGCCCCTGCCTTCAAAATAGATGTATTTGGCTCATACAAGTATTTCCTCAGTTCTGATGAATAATTTATACAAGAATCTTTCTCTTCCTGTTGATTAAATGAAAATGAAGATGTTGGACCATTTTTTTTCAAGTCCACACAAATAAGAGAAGGAGACCCAATAACATCTTTTCTCAACAAGAAAAGGAGTTCCTTGCATTCATTATCAACACTGACAATATGAATTTCTGCAGTTTCCGGCAAAGATTGAAGAGCAAGACTGATATCCAGCATTGGTGAAAGCTTGGCAAGCAGACAGCCTGACTTTTCAAGCAATGCGGATTTATGTAAACCAAGATCCGGTTCGCAATCGGATATTGCTATGATTTTCTTCCCGGAATGATCTCTACGAGCCGGATCCATATAAATGCAATCCACGGGAGACATTCTATTCAGGAAACTCACGGCATCATTATTTATTACTCCGATATGCTTAAGACCCAAAGTTTGAAAATTTTGTACTGCGATATCACAAAGCTCTTTTTGTCGCTCTACATAAGTCACCGACTCAAATTTTTCGGAAATGAAAGCGCAATCCACACCAAAACCGCCGGTCAAATCGACCATTTTTTTACCAGATATAAGCGAGGCTTTATAGCGAGCAGTTTGTTCGGAAGAACATTGCTCTAAAGATAAGTGCCGGGAATAGATAATATCGTCATTTGCATACCAGGAAGGTAACTTTTTCTCGATCGATTGTCTTCCTGCTATTTGAATAATTGCTTCAGACAAGTCAACATCATTAACATCCTTGTTATTAACGGACAGGGCCAATTTCCTCACATCCTGAGACCGGTTCTGTCGAATAAAGCTTTTGGTTTCCTCAGAAAACATATTATCCCAGAATGATACGTTCAGCGTCAACCGAAATATTTAAGAAGACCGATGCCATATCTGAAAATTTCTCAGGAGATTCTGTTGTTAAGAAGCGACAGGAAGCGAATTTAGAGCAGTATTCGTCCATTTCCGGGTGACGATCTAAATAATCTCTCAGACTGCCTGCAACATACTTTCCTTGCGACAATATATTAACAGAATCCGGCAATGAAGATTTTATTTTAGATTCAAGTAATGGATAGTGAGTACATCCCAAGACTAAAGTATCAATCTGAGGATCCCTTGCCATAATACTATCCAAGTGCTTTTTCACAAAATAATCGGCTCCGGGTTTATCGTATTCGCCATTTTCCACTAATGGCACCCACATCGGACAAGATTCAGAAGTCACAATTGCTTCGGGATGTAATTTATGGATTTCTATCGGATAAGATTCCGACGCTATCGTGCCCGGAGTACCTAAAACACCGATATGATTTGTTTTTGTAAGTCCGGATATACTTTCTACCGTAGGGCGAATAACTCCCAATACCCGATATTCAGGATTGATAAGAGGCAAATCCCGTTGTTGTATCGTTCTCAAAGCCTTTGCTGAAGCCGTATTACAAGCAAGAATCACCAAAGGACAACCTTCATTGAAAAGATATTTAACCGCTTGCAATGTAAATTCATATACCACTTCAAACGATCTGGAACCATAAGGAGCACGGGCATTATCTCCGAGATACAAATAATCGTATTCCGGCATTAATTCGCGTATCTTATCCAGGATTGTCAAACCTCCGTAGCCCGAATCAAAAACACCTATGGGACCTTTCTTTATCATAAAAATTGATCGTATAAAAAAGTTTCACACAAATTTCACAGATCTCACAAATAAAGTAAATTTGTGTAATCGGTGAAATCTGTGTGAAATAAACTCTATACAGCCTACAGACTACTGCAGACCTAATTTTTTTCGAACTAATGGAGTCGCATCAATAGCGGTTGCTGCTGTAAAAAGGAATGATCCCTTCTCCATAATGTAAGTATATCCGTTTTCTTCTCCAACAAGTTTGATTGTGTCAGCCAATTTCTTTTGAATTGGAGCCATCAATTCATTTTGTTTTGTGTACATTTGTTGTTGAGCATCTTCTCTATAAGATTCTGCACGTTGACGAAGTTCCTGAAGTTCAGTCATTCTGCGTGTTTTAATGCTTTCAACCAAGGTATCTGATTGTTGAGCAAATGTCTGGTATTTCTTTGCAAACTCGTCCTCTAAAGTTTTCAATTCAGATTCTATTTGTTTGCCCGTTTTTTCCAATTCGGCCTGGGCAGCCTTTGTTTCAGGCATAGCCAACATAATTTCCTGAAAGCTAACATACGCAATTTTGTCCTGAGCAAACATTCCCAAAGGAAGTGCCAGTAATGCTACTACTAAAATTTTTTTGAACATAATTTATTCGATTTTATTTATTTAAATTCAAATTAAGCGGACAAATTTAATCAATTATTTTGAATATCCGAGTTTTGCAAGAACTTCATCACTAATGTCAATTTTAGGAGATGCATAAATAATACTACCAGCAGAACCCCGGTCAACGATCACATGGTAACCTTTTTCTTCTGAAATCGCCTTCACTGCATTATAAATTTCATCCTGAATCGGTTTAACTACACTTTCTCGTTTTTTATACAACTCACCTTCAGGTCCAAAATACTTGCGTTTTAATTCCTGAGCAGCCTGTTCTTTTTCCACAATCTGGCTTTCTCTCTTCGTTTTCATTTCTGGAGAAAGGAAAACTAAATCTGCCTGATATGTTTTATACAAATTTTGTGCTTCTTGTTGCAAAGCTTCCACTTCTGTCTGCCATTTTTTTGATTGAGAGTTCAACTGTTCGTTGGCCATTTCATAGGCAGGGATGTTCTTCAAAATATATTCCATATCGATCAGAGCAAACTTTTGAGCATTTACCCCTAAAGCGATCGCAAAAAACGCGATAATTGACAAAACAATCTTTTTCATATCAATAAGTCTTAAGTGTTAGGTATTAAGTAAATAAGTTTAAAATTCTTGTCCGAGGATAAAGTGAAACCGAGATCCCGATACTTTTTCATAAGGCATCGGACGGTCAAATCCATAAGCCCAGTCAATACCCATCATCCCAATCATTGGAAGGAAGATACGAACACCAAATCCTGCAGAGCGTTTCAATTCAAATGGGTTAAAACCTTTAATATCAGTCCATGCATTACCGGCTTCAACGAAACCCAAACCATAAATTGTAGAAGTTGGTTCCAACAAGAATGGATAACGAAGCTCCAGCGCCATGCGGGAGTAAGCATATCCTTCACTTCCTCTTGGAGTCAAAGAACCGTTTTCATATCCACGCAAACCGATTGTTTCCTGAGCATAAGTGCTATAATATCCTGTCATACCATCACCTCCCATATAGAATGTTTCGAACGGAGATTTTTTATTAGGATCGTAAGAACCAACGAATCCATACTCTATACGGCTCATTATTACCGGAGTTCTCTTCACTTTTTCCGGATTTGCCAAAGGTATAAAGATTTTTCCTTTGAATTTCCATTTATGATATTCGATCCAATTGTATTTTGAACCATCCGTATTACTCATCGAAGCATAATCCTTACCATCCCAGAGAGAGTAAGGAGGAGTTGCAGACACAGAAGCCGTAAACTGAGACCCCATACGAGTATACAACGGACTATCAATAGAACTACGAGACAGAGTCAGAGTTAATGCAATATTGTTACAATTTCCATTTTCGATCAGGAAATAATCCCAATTTTTCAACATATAACGCTGATATGAAAGTTCGGCCATTGCCTGGAAATAGTTATCCGGCCATGTCAAACGTTTTCCATATCCGAGAGAAAGACCAAATACTTTCATGGACTGATTTTCGTCGTATGCCATCGAACCACTACCATAACCACCACCATAGCCATTTCCATAACCATAACCATAACCACCATAACCACCGCCATAATAATAAGGGTTGTTATAATAGTTATTATAATAACGACTGTCAACTCCTGTCTGAATCATATAATATGCACTGACAGAAAATGAATTCGGGCGTTTACCTCCAAACCAAGGGTCCATAAATGAAACACTATACGATTGATAGTAACGACCGTTAGTTTGTCCGCTCAGAGTTAACGTTTGCCCTTCTCCTTGAGGAATAACGCCTTTGTAGGTACTCGGGTGCACTAAATTTTTGAGTGAGAAGTTCGTAAATTTAAGGCTTAAGCGACCGATAACCCCCGTTTGTCCCCAACCGGCAGAAAACTCCACTTGGTCGTTCGCTTTTGAAGTCAAACCAAGTTTTATGTCCACAGTACCGGTTTCCTGATCAGGAACAGGATCAATAGCCATATTTTCAGGGTCGAAGTGTCCCATTTGAGCAATTTCACGAGCAGAACGCATCAAAGCATCCTTACTGAACAACTGCCCTGGTTTTACCATCAATTCACGACGGATAATATCTTCATACAAACGGTCATTTCCGGAAATAATTACCCGGTTGACGGTAGCTTGAATACCTTCCTGAATACGGACTTCAATGTCAACAGAATCATTTTCGGCGTAGATTTCTACAGGGTCCATCCCGGAGAAAATATAACCGGTATTATAATATAAGTTTGCAACAGCATCATCATCCGATTGCAGACGTTCATGTAATTTTTTCAGGTTGTAAACATCTCCTGACTTCATATTCAACACATTACCAAGGAAATCTGCAGGATACAAAGTATTACCTACCCAACGGATATTGCGAACATAAAATTTATCACCTTCTTCTACATTAATAAATACATTCACATGTTTTTCATCATATTGAGCAACACTATCCACTATGATTTTGGCATCACGATACCCCATTTCATTATACTTCTGAATAATATTTTTCAAGTCATTCTCATACTCTTCATGAACATATTTTTTCGTACTGAACAACTTACGGATACTCAACTTAAACCGTTTTTGCAAATCAAACCCTTCATTGGTTTTCTTCATTGCCATTTTAAGAGTATAGTCAGACAGGTTCTCATTTCCTGTTATATGGATTTCATTGATTTTTATCTTTTCATGCTTATCCACATTAACCTCCAGAATCATTTTACCTTTATTGCTGACATCATCTTTTTGCATAATGCTGACATCTGCATTGCTAAACCCTTTTTCATCAAAATATTTAGTAATGATGGTTTTTGCCCTGTTCAGATTATTCGGAGTGATCTGAGTTCCTTTTACCATTCCGATTTTAGCTTCAATATCTTCCCGTTCCCCCTTTTTCATTCCGGAATAACGTATTTCCGAAATCACCGGACGTGCAGTCAGTACAATATCAAGCCATACCTTATCAGTCTCTGTATATCTTCTTGTCACCAAAATTTTCACATCAGAAAATAAGCCATGCTTCCAGAAACGTTTAGCAATATCAGTAAGTTCCTCTCCCGGCACATGCACTTTCATTCCTTTCTGCATCCCGGCAAAGCCAAGCAATACAAAATCTTCATAGTTATCCGCACCAATAATACGAATAGAATCTACTGTATAGTATTTTGATTTGGTTGATGAATAATTAATCACCGGATTTTCTTCGTAAGGACCATTGTCCTCCACCACAGAAACGGTAGAATCTTTTGGGGTAATGACAGCCTGATTAGTTATATTTCGCTGGGCAAACACATTGTTTACACCAAAAACTACCAGACAAAAAAGTAAAAATTTTTTAACCATATTATTACTTATGTTGCTTTATTACTTCTAACTGAACCTGTTCGCCTGTCTTTCCAAATCGTCTTTCCCGGGCTTGGAAATCCAGAATAGCCTCAAACAGGCATTCTTCCCTGAATTCAGGCCAAAAAACATCGGTAAAATACAATTCGGAGTAAGACAGTTGCCACATCAAAAAATTGCTGATGCGGTATTCTCCTCCAGTTCTGATCAACAGATCAGGCTCAGGCATATCTTTTGTATTCAGGTGATTTGTTATTGTATCTTCATCAATCTGATCAATTGACAGATCACCATCCTTTACTTCCTCGGCTATTCGTTTCAATGCTTCTGTTATCTCCCATCGGGAAGAATAACTAAGAGCCAGCACCAATGTCAGTCCTGTATTCTTTGAAGTTTCATCCAGACAGTTTTGCAAATTGTCTTTTGTTGCTTGAGGCAACCGTGAAACATCGCCAATCATGCGGATACGCACATTATTTTTCATCAGATCAGGAGTTTCCCGGCGCACAGCCGTAATCATCAGCTCCATCAGGGCATTAACCTCCTCCTGTGGACGTTTCCAGTTTTCTGTTGAAAAAGTGTATAATGTCATATACTTCAAGCCCAGGCTCACAGCAGCTTCAACGATTTTACGAACGGAGACAACACCTTCCTGATGCCCCCAAAAGCGGTCTTTCCCCTGCTTTTGAGCCCATCTCCCATTTCCGTCCATAATGATTGCAATATGTTCCGGAAGTGCTGTAAGTTCTATTTTGTCTTTCAATGACATATAATGATCCCGAATTATTCCGGGTTAGGACATTTTTTATTATTCGGACCAAAATCCCAGGTTACTGTAAACATGATTACAGAATACCAGTCATTATTTTTCGCCCAACTCGCAGGCATTTTATACGGATTATCCAAATTAAATCCTTCAGAATTAGGTGCATCAAAATTATCCTGAAACAATTTTCTGACACCATATTCGAAGCCTAAGTTAACGCGATTTTTAATTTTATACCTTACGCCCACACCCAGAGGCAGATTCAATCCAAAAAAACTTTGATTATCACCCGGAGCAAATGTAAGTCCCATACCGGCAAATAAATACGGAGTTAATTTTTTTGTTCCCAGATAAGCAAACTTATCACTATACGGAAAAAAATTGAACTCCAACTGACCGCCTAACTCATAAAAATTACGACTGAAGGAGACCTGAGCATTATCCGGAAATACATTTGAAGTATTCCTGGTATCTCCACTTACTTTTCCCATCAACAAATCGGCTTTCGCGGCCCATCTGAAATTTAAATTCTTACGGACCACCACTCCAAATGAAGGATGAAGGCCCTGGAAAAAGTTACTCTGATTGGCATCACCCATATACATAGATGCACCAATACCTCCTCCCGCTTCATATTTATATTCCTGGGCAACCGCTGTTACACAGGTTAGTGAACATACAAAAAGGAATATTCCAAAGGTTTTCAAATGATATAATGTTGAACCTTGTTTCATAAAAGCACATTTTTTCTCCTTATAGAAACGTGAAAAAAGCCTCAAAATTATACGATTACCTTTTAAATCCCTCAATTCTTAAAAGACAGCTTATTTAGGATACCCTTCCACACGTCTTTTAAAGAACTACCGGTTTGATGTCCGCCTATTATATATTGATAGTTATCTTTTACAACAACAGAAGCGCCGTACCGTCCGGCATAATCTTCCGGAAGATAAGTTTTACTCTGGGCTGGCTGCCAAGTAGATCCTCCATCTTTTGAAATATAGGTCACACGATTATAACTACCATCTGCCGCACGTCCATTCAAAAGATAAACCATACTATTATAAATGAATGCATTACAACCATCCAATACAGGGAATAAATTCTGGTTGCCTGTCAATTTCGCCCAATAAATTCCATTACTGGTTGACCATACTGTATTTTGGACTACTCCTGAAGCATTTTTTCCTCCAATGATTGTTATTCTATCCAACGACATCTTATTATAATTCACAGAAGAATAATCCGTCACTGGAAAATCAGCGGAAACTTCAGTTCCATACAACCATGTAGCAAAGTCGGATGTAAACGCAGGTATATTTTTACCATCTTTTTGCACGAGTAAAGCATAACCGGCAATCTGAGTAGGCGAAGCTTCAACACGTCCGAAGATTGCTTTAACCGGATATGGAGTACTTACTACCTGCCATGAAAGAGCATTCTCCGATTTATATAAAGCACCTGCTGATGTCCGGGCAAACAACCCGAATGCTGGTATATTTTGAATCTCGGAAACCAACACATTATTTGGTAGTCCTGAAAGCGTTTCTTCTTTCCAACTAACGGCATCAGAAGAGCTATACAGCTTAACAGAAGAGCCGGAAGAAGTATATGTATAAAATGCTTTTGAAAGATACACTGATTTTGTTTGTGCCACATTCAAAAAATTCAGATCATCTGCAATACGGGCATATTGAACAGAATCAGGATCAACCTTATGAATATTAAGCTTCACTTCGTATATCTTTGTAGCTCCGGAATACGAATAAACTCTCAATTTAGCCACCTGTCTCAAATCCAGGGAATCCCCTGTTGTAATAATAGTAGTATCGCCAGCCTCTGCATGAGTAATATCCACAACAGCATAAGCCGCAGTTGCAAAATTTGCAATTACTTTTTCTTTTACATCCACTCCATAACGTACAGAATCGTGGTTGTATATAAGTCCATTATATTGATCAATGGAAAATATCACACTATCTTTACCTAATGCGGGAATAGAATCATGACTAATGTAAAAGTCGGTTATCTGTGCATCAACAGGAAGAATAACATCCGTCTCTTCATTATCTCCCAGACAAGAAGTCAGGGCCGAAATCATGATTACGGAACAAAAAATATAAAAACTGGTTTTAAAATTCATTCAAACAACGTTATTTGTAAACCATATTATTTGGTTTGCAAAAGTAGAAACATTTTTTACTTTATCAGCTATGTTCATCAATATTTATAGATTTTTAGGGTATAAAATCATTCTGATAGATAGAAATTATTGAATTTTCACATTTTTGAACATCCGATAATTTACCGTGCAACAAAGGAGACTTGACTCCAGTGCCCAGTGAAAAACCTGCAATTTCAATTTGAGCCTCATCCCACAAAGCCTCTTTAATAAAGCTTTCCAGCAATTTAGATCCACCTTCTACTATCAAGGATTGTACATTTCGTTGATATAACTCGTCCATTATTTGTGGGAAAACAGGTTGAGTAAAATCAATTTTACAGTACCTTTCATCCGTAATTTCAGAGGACTTGTCTGTAAAAATCAACGTTGGGATAGAGCCATCCAGAAGAATTACCGACCCGGGAATTTTCAAATCCCTATCTATGGTAACCCTCAATGGATTATGGCCATACCAAAAGCGCACATTCAAAATCGGATTATCCAACAACACTGTGTTTGTACCTATCATAACCGCCGCTTCCTCCGATCGCATTTTGTGTACAGAGGATTGTGTGAAGAAATTCGAAAAATGAACAGCCGTATTACCGTCACCCGGAGTACGAATATTATCCAGATATCCATCATTGGATTCCGCCCACTTCAGTATGATATACGGCCTCTTCTCTTTGATAAATGTCAGAAACTGACGATTCAGGTATTTACATTCCTCAGATAGAACATCAGTGGTCACTTCAACTCCCGCGGCCCGAAGCATCCGGATACCACGACCGGAAACTTCCGGATAAGGATCCTGGTGACCAACAACAACCCGGGGAATTTGTTTTCGGATAATTAACTCGGAACATGGAGGAGTTTTCCCATAGTGAGAACAAGGTTCCAAATTAACATACAACGTTGACCTTGATAGAAGAGATTGATCTACAACTGAGTTTATAGCGTTGACTTCAGCATGTGCCTCTCCGTACTTTCGATGAAACCCCTCTCCTATTATCCGATTTTCATACACGATTACAGAGCCCACCATCGGATTCGGAGCTACACTGCCTTTTCCGTAGCCTGCCAATTGCAGACATCGCTTCATATATTGCTCGTGAGAAAACAATTTTTATTAATTCTTAATTAACTTCTTGAACGTTGTTTCTTAATTCTCAATTTTTACTAGCTTTGCAGAAAAACGTTTTTCATGCAACAGATAGCAGAATATATTTACAATCAATTGCGTTTCATTTATGACGAGAATGAGAGCAAATCTCTATCCCAATGGATCTTAGAATCCGTCCTAAAAATGAAACCTTATGAAGTTTCATTATGCAAAGATAAGGAAATCTCTCCAAATGACCGACAACGAATAGAAGATATCATCCGGCGACTACAAAATAACGAACCCATACAGTATATTCTAGGTGAAACGGAATTTTTCGGAATGCGATTTACTGTAAATCCGGATGTATTAATCCCGCGACCGGAAACTGAAGAATTAGTTGAATGGATTATTCAGAACCACAAAAAAGACAATCAATCTCCGCTTCAAGTATTGGATATCGGAACTGGTTCCGGGTGCATTGCTATAAGTCTGGCAAAGCACTTACCGCATGCCTGCGTTTATGCCATCGACATTTCTGAAAAAGCTCTCGAAACGGCAAAACTCAATGCCTCAATTAATAATGTAAATGTCCGGTTTATCTGTCAGGATATTTTTAAAGAAATTTCATCCGGCATTTTCCCTGAGAAATGGGATATTATTGTCAGCAACCCACCATACGTATCCTGCTTTGAACAAGAAAACATGTCAAAAAATGTTTTAGATCATGAACCAGATGTTGCCTTATTTGTTCCGGACAACGATCCTCTGTTATTTTACCGGCAAATTGCAGAATTTGGTAAAAAACATCTGAAAAAGCATGGTAAAATTTATGTTGAGACAAGTGCCCTGTACGGTCAGGAAACCGCAGACCTACTTCAAACCAAAGGATATCAACAGGTTGAATTAAAAAAAGATATTTCCGGCCAGGACCGCATGGTTGGAGCCGAATATATTTGATCCATTTAACAACAAAAACTAAGGCCAATCATGAAAACAAAAAGTCCGGAAAACGCCCTGCATTTACTAGCTGCTTATTGCAGCCGGGCAGAACGATGCATCTATGATATAAAAAAGAAACTTTTGCAATGGGAAATCCCAGAGAAAGAGCAATACAACATACTGAAACGCCTTCAAGATGAAAACTTTTTGGATGAAGAACGTTTCTGTCGCGCTTACGTCAATGATAAAAGCAAATACAGTAAATGGGGCGCCTACAAAATTCGATTTGAACTCAAGAAAAAACAAATTCCGGATACTATAATCAGGGCTGCTCTAAATAACATTGCTCCGGACGAAAATAAGGAACGACTGTTACAACTACTACAAACAAAACAAAAAAACGTAAAAGGGAATAACGAGTTCGAAATACGGCAAAAGTTGATGAGATTTGCAGCCGGAAGAGGTTTCTCCATTGAAGAAATCGAAAAAGCACTAGAAAAACTAACATAAAGGCAAATACCTTAGCCCCAAAACCAATCAACTATGGAATTAGAAATCATTCAAAACAAAATTTATGAGATTAGAGGGTACAGAGTTATGCTAGACTTTGATTTAGCCGAAATGTATCAGGTTGAGACAAAACGTATTAAAGAGCAAGTCAGACGTAATATTGATCGTTTTCCTCCTGATTTTATGTTTGAACTCTCACTCTCGGAATGGACTAACTTGAGGTCGCAAATTGCGACCTCAAGTTGGGGAGGAGCTCGTTATCAACCATTTGCATTTACCGAACAAGGTGTTGCTATGTTATCCAGCGTTTTAAAAAGTGATATTGCTATCAAAGTAAACATATCTATTATGCGAGCATTTGTTGTTATTCGAAATGCAATGATTATGCAGATTTCAGTATCAAAAGAAATTGAAGAACTATGGAAGGCTATAAATGATTTAAGCGAAGATAATCGTAACGAATTAGACGATATTTATTTAGCTATAGCTGAATTATCTGCAAAACAAAAAAATCTAAACGAAAAGGCTAATCACCTAAGAAAACCAATTGGATATCAACATTATAAATAATTATAGCCCCAAAACCAATCAACCATGAACTTAAAATATC
>JAVBUX010000144.1:0-7858 GCA_031554915.1 Bacteroidales bacterium
ACTATACAATCCCGTGTACGAATCAATCAACATTCGTACACGGGATTTCTATTTTAAATCATTATTAATATAAAAAATTGCCTATGAGTAAAGAAATTAAAAAAGAAAACGAACTTATTTACATGAACTTGAAAAAACAATCAATTATTAATTAAAATCTAATTGTATAATGAAAAAAAGCGCATTATTACTGATTTTATTCCTGTTCGGGTTGTCGGGTTGGGCCGGCATTTACGCTGAAACAGAAGCTCAACAACAACAGACCCGCAAGCTAACCGGTGTTGTTGTTGATGAGTTAGGAGAAAAACTAGTTGGAGTTTCAGTATCCATCCCGGGTACTGGAATTGGATCAACAACAGATTTGGAAGGTCAATTTTCACTAAATTTTCCTGCAAATGCGAATAAAATTGAAATCGCATATTTGGGATATGAAAAAATTATCCGCAATGTAGGTCCGGGTGAAAATAACCTGAAAATTACAATGAAAGAAAATGCTCAGATGCTTGAAGAAGTCGTTGTCGTAGGTTATGGTAGCGCACGAAAACGGGATTTGACAGGATCTGTAGCTCAAATAAAAACTGAAAAACTGGAAAAAGAAGCTCCTGGATCCATACAAGACATCTTGAGATCTAACATCCCTGGAGTGAGCGTTAGTTATAATACCTCCGCCAAGGGAGGTGGTGATGTGGAAATCCGTGGAACAACTTCTTTGAAGGCTAGTAATAGCCCATTGATCGTACTGGATGGTGTTATTTTTAAAGGAGAACTTTCTGAAATCAACACTAATGACATTGCTCAGATCGATATTTTGAAAGATGCTTCTTCTGCCGCTGTATATGGATCAAAAGCTGCAACCGGTGTTCTGCTGATCACAACAAAAAAAGGTAAAAAAGGTAAACCAACTGTTCGTTTCGACGTTGACCTTGGTTTTGTAACCATGGGAGGTAAATCTATGGAAGTTTATGGACCGGAAGGTTATTTGAATTGGAGAACCGACGTAATGAAAAGTACCAATGCAAATGCTAAACCCGGAGAATTTGAACAACCAACTCCAGAAAATTTAGCAAAATATGGAATTACACTAGAACAGTGGATGGCTTACAGACCAGGTTCGGGTGATCCTACTGCAGTATGGTTGAATCGTCTGGCTCTGACTCCGGTTGAAATAGGTAACTATTTTGCAGGAAGAACTTTCGACTGGATGGATGAATCATTTCAAACAGGTATTCGTCAAAACTATAACTCAAGTATTTCCGGAAGTACCGATAATCTGAATTATTATTTCTCACTCGGTTATATGAATAATTCTGGGCTTGTAGTCGGAGATGAATATCAAACTTATCGTTCCAATATTAAACTGAGTTCCGATGTTACCAAATGGCTGAATTTGGGAGTTAATGTTAATTTCCAGGAAAGACGTCAGGACGGACAAACCGTTGATTGGAGTGGACAATTAAATGGGAACTCTCCTTATTCATTACCAACAGATACTCTTGGAAACATGATGAGATATCCGATGGGGACAAATTCAGGTAGCTCAATTTATAGTAAATACGACTTTAGTTATCGTGACCAACGTAATGGATGGACTACTTTAAACACGATCCTTACTGCAAGAATAAAATTGCCTTTCAATATCAGTTATGAGATGAATTTTGCACCACGCTTGGGTTATCATTACTGGCAAAAACATGAATCTTCTCAAAACCCATACTGGAAAGCTGAAAACAATGGTTTAGCAGAACGTCAATCAACCAGGAGTTATAACTGGCAAATTGACAATATTATTCGTTGGAGCCAAACATTCAATAAATTACATAATGTAGAATTGACTTTATTACAAAATGCAGAAGAAAATAAGTATTGGGAAGAAACAATGACCGGTCGGAACTTCAGTCCGACAGATGCTCTTGGATATCACTACATGGACATTGCCGATATGACCAAGAGTACTATGACTTCAAATGACACTCACCAAACATCTGACGCTTTGATGGCTCGAGCTTATTATGCTTTCAACAACAAATACATGTTAACGGCATCTATACGTCGTGACGGTTATTCTGGATTCGGCATTCAGAATCCTCGTGCAACATTCCCATCATTAGCATTAGGCTGGGTTTTCACAGAAGAAGGCTTCATGAAAAAAGTGCAAGCCATGAATTATGGTAAATTACGTCTGTCGTATGGTAAAAATGGTAATAGTTCTGTTGGAGCCTACCAGGCACTTTCAGACATGACAAAAGGTGCCGGTAGATATGTTTACGTAAATCAACAGGGAGCTCTTTATGAAACATCTCAGTTATACGTATCCAGAATGGCAAATTCCGGATTAAAATGGGAAACGACAGCTGCTTATAACGTTGGTTTGGACTATGGATTCCTGAACCACCGTATCAATGGTAGTATCGATGCTTATTATTCTCAAACAACAGACGTGCTAGTTGACCGGACTCTTCCTGACTTCTTAGGATTTAGTACTGTTGCTGCTAACTTAGGACAAGTTGACAATAAAGGTCTTGAGTTTATTGTCAATACCGAAAATATAAAACACGATAATTTTGCATGGAACAGCTCCATTTCATTTAATACAAGCATGAATGAAATCGTACATTTATATCGTAATTATGTTGATGTGAAAGATGCTGAAGGCAATGTTATCGGACAAAGAGAAGCTGATGATACGGCTAATGGATGGTTTATCGGACACAGTATCTACGAAAGAGCAAACTGGGGATACCGTATGATTGGAGTTTGGCAAGAAAGTGAAATAGATGATGCTAAAAAATACGGTCAATATCCGGGAGACCCTAAAATTTTAGATGTTAACGGTGATGGAAAATATACTCAAGACGATAAGGTATTCAACGGACAATCTACTCCTAAATTTGGCTGGACATTCCGTAATGAATTTGTTTTATTCAAAGACTTTACGATTTCTGCAAATATTTACTCTATGTGGGGACAAAAATTTGCTTACGATCGTCCTTTGAACAAAAACGGATTCCTGGACAGAAATACCTCTTACATTCAACCATATTGGACTCCTGAAAATCCGACAAATGAATACGCACGTTTGCAATCAAATGATGCAGGTACTGGTGTTAAGAAAATGGTAAATCGTTCTTTTATTCGTCTGGATAATATTGCAGTATCATACAATGTTCCTAAAAAGATGACTCAACATCTGAATATTCAGAACTTAAACATTTTTGCAACAGCAAGAAACGTTGCTGTTTGGGCTCCGGATTGGGTTTACTGGGATCCGGAAGCACAGGGCCGTTTTAATCCGACGGGAGATAGCCCTTCGACTGCTCCTACTCCAAGAACATGGACCATTGGTTTCAACGTTACTTTATAAACATGTTTAACATTTATAAAAATTAAAACTATGCGTAAATATTTATATATACTGGCTTGTAGTTTATGCTTTCTAGGAATTACAAGTTGTGATGAAGAGTGGCTAACTCCAGATCCTCTGTCGTTCTTTACTCCGGATAATACATTTACAACTCCGGAAGGACTACAGGCAACTCTGACCACCTGCGAACGTAACTTGCGATATACGTGGGTAGGTGATGGCACTCCGATTATCTCCGAGTTGATCTTCTCTGAAATTTGTGTTGAAGGAACAACAGACAAAGCATCTCCAGCACAAAACTTAAATCTGATCATAACTCCATCTTCAAATTTAAATAGTAATGACTATAACAAAATCGGATGGTTTTGGTATGAAGGATATAAAGGAATCAAATATGCAAATACTGTGATTTCTAATGCACCTCATGTTCCGGGATTAGATCCAACTGTTCGCGACCAGATGATTGCTCAGGCTCTCTTCCACCGCTCATTCCGCTATTATTTTCTGACACTTCAATTTGGTGACATCATCTATTTCAGCCAGGAAGTAAAATCACCAAAAGTAGATTTCTATTCTACAAAATATGATGTTATTTTGAAACAATGTGTTAAAGACATGGAATGGGCTGTAGAACATGCACCTGTCAAACCTGACCTGGGACGGGTTTCAAAAGGAGCTTGTCAACACCTGCTAGCTAAACTTTACCTGGCAACAGGAGATTTTGATAAAGCGATTACCTCTTGTTCTCAACTGATCGATGGAGGAACTTATAAATTGATGAAAAATCGTTTTGGTGTCGATAAAAGTAAAACAGATAAAAACATTACTTGGGACTTACATCGTCCTCTGAATAAAGGTGTTTGGGAAAATACAGAACAAATCCTGGTTGCTATTGACCGTGAAGATTACGAACAAAGTAGAGAAGAAACCAGTCTGATGCGTCAAGCTGTTCCTTTTTATCCTTGTGCTAATCAGAATCGTCTTTATACTCCAGCAGGAGGCGTTGGTCTGGTGGATAGCTATACTGCAAAAATCGACCTTCGTAAAATGTATGGTCGCGGTATTGGCCGGGCACGTGGAACATGGTATTCTACAAATATGATTTGGGACGATACTAAGGACTTGCGTCATGCTCCAGGAAACTGGATGAACATGTCTGATCTTGTATATAATAACGGAGCCTTGGAAGGAAAAGATCCATATTATGGAAAACCTCTCGAATTATATGATAAAAACGGTAAGATATTAACAACCGATACTATTCGTAACTGGTTTAGCTGGCCTCATTACAAGCTATATGTTGAAGATCCGAAAAAAGACAATAATGATCAATACAATGGAGGAGCCGGTGATATGTATATTTATCGCCTGGCAGAAACTTATTTGATGAGAGCTGAGGCTTATTTCTGGAAAGGAGAACTACAGAAAGCTGCTGATGATGTTAATGCAATCAGAACCAGAGCAGGAGCGAGCGCATACCCTGCAAGTAAAATCGACATGGGTACAATCTTAGACGAAAGAGCTCGTGAATTATTCTGGGAAGAGCTTCGCCACGTAGAGTTGGTTCGTATTTCTCGTTTGTTCTGTATGACCGGCAAGGCTGCAGAAAACGGAAAGACATACGAGATGGAAAACTTCTCCGAAAATAACTATTGGTATGACAGAATCATGTCAAAAACCGATTTTTACAACAAAGGTGTAAAAACTGTTTATGGAAATATCTATACCATGAGTCCATATCATGCGTTATGGCCTGTCCCTCAAAAATCTATTGATTCAAATACAGAAGGACGACTCAATCAAAACTATGGTTATGCCGGTTATGAATTGAACGAACCTCCATTTGACAATATTGAAGATGCTATTAAATCGGAATTAGCTCCATAAAATTTATCTGTTAAGATTTGACAGATAAATTGACAAATAAAAAACGGGAATAGAGTGTAAAATCTTTATTCCCGTTTTTCTATCGATTAATCACAACTTTATTTATTATCAAAAAATTCTTGCAAACATTTTTCAAGATTACTATCTTTGTCTTTGTATCGGGATCAAAAACACAATTCAGAACCAAATAAATATAATGAAACTGCCTTTACATGATAAAAAATTCATTTCCCTGTTGATTGCAGTTATTCTTGCTGTCGCGCTGGAAATACTATCCCTAACAGGAATCGAGATCCCTCTGCCCTACTCTCCATTCATTTACGGCTTCTTCGTTCTGGGAATCGGATATAAAGTATTATGGGAAGGACTTTGTTCTCTTTTCAAGTTGAATTTCAGCAGCATTAATTTATTGATGTTCATTGCTGTTGTTGCGGCCTTTTATCTGGGAGAATACCCTGAAGCCGCAGTTGTAATTGTTCTATATGTATTAGGCGAAAAATTAGAAGATATTGGTATTGAAAACAGCATGTCCGCTTTAGACAACCTGATACGCAATTCTCCCAAGACCGCACTTCTGAAAGAAACAGGCCAGGAAGTACCGGTAGAACAAATCTCGATCGGAAGTATTATACAAGTCAAACCTCACGATATGATTCCTCTGGACGGAATAGTCGATTCCGGCAATACATCAATCGATGAATCTTCCATTACCGGAGAACCAATCCCCAAGGATAAGATCAAAGGAGATGCTGTTTTTGCCGGGACCCTGAATATGAGTGGATTCATAGAAATCAAAACTACCAAAACAGCAGCAGATACTACATTTGCTCAAATTATCGAATTAACTTATAAAGCGCAGGAGACTAAATCCGAAGCCCAGAAGTTCATTCAAAAATTTGCGCAGATCTACACTCCATTGGTTATCGTATTGGCCACTCTGCTGTTTCTAGTGCCTGTTTTTATCTTTCATCAGGATGCAAACCACTGGCTTAATCAGTCCATATCCATATTAGTAATAGCCTGTCCCTGTGCTCTGGTAATTTCGACGCCTACTGCTATTTATGCAGCCATGGGTAATGCGTCAACCAAGGGAATATTGATCAAAGGAGGAAAATACCTTGAAGCTCTGGCCGGGATTAAAGCAATCGGATTTGATAAAACAAGAACAATTACTTACGGCAAACCCATCGTATCGGATGTCATTCCACTCAATGGAACTGAGAAGGAAGAACTTCTCGCTTGTAGTGCCGGAACTGAAATATTCTCCGAACATCCTTTAGCTCAAGCTATTGTAGATTACACCCGGGCACAAGGCTATGAGCCACACACTTCCGAAGACTTTGAAAGCATCGTTGGTAAAGGAGCGAAAGCTACCTGCATGATATGCAATGAAAAGACAGTCCTTGTCGGAAAACTAAATCTTATTGAACAGTACCATTCTGTTGATAAACAAGTAGAAGAAACGATCGAACACCTCTCGAACGAAGGGAAAACCTGTGTAATAGTCAGTTGCGACAATGAAGTAAAAGGAATTATCGCACTGACCGACGAAATCAAACCCGACAGCAAAGAAACAATAAATCAGATCAAAGGACTTGGGATTGAACCGATTATGCTCACTGGAGACAGTAAGAAAGCAGCAGACTATGTCGCTTCAAACGTGGGGATCGATACCGTTTTTGGAGAACTGCTTCCTCAAAATAAATCTGAGGCAATAGACGTTCTTTTGTCTCAATATCAATCCGTCGCAATGGTTGGAGATGGAATCAACGATGCGCCTGCTTTAGCCAAAGCAACAGTAGGAATCGCGATGGGAGCTGCCGGAAGCGATACGGCTATTGAAATAGCTAATGTCGCCTTAATGAATGACAAACTATCGCTAATCCCGTTCTTAATAAGACTAAGCAGAAATACGGTTAACACAATCAAGAAAAACACTATTGGAGCGATCTCTGTCAAAATATTATTCATTCTTCTGGCCTTTCTGGGCTACGGGAACTTGGTAATTGCTATTGCTGCCGATGTGGGCATTATGTTATTAATAGTCCTGATCAGCCTGAGACTAATTTCCTTCAAATAATCTTATTACAGTAGGCTTACAAATAATATTCACAGGGCCAATCAAACCGGATTTTCTCAATAATTTTTCACTATCCCCGGCCTCGTATTTTTCAACATTTGTTTGCGTATATCTCTTGTCCTTAGGCAGTTTTGAATCTCCAATCAAGCGATTTGGCCAAAGATTAACCACTTCTATTTCCAGTTTATTGTCTCCCGGTTTTATGCAATCGCTTATATTCTTGAAGTAAGGAGGATACCAGGCTGTTCCTAAATCCACTCCGTTTACACGAATTTTTGCTATCTCAAAAAGATTTCCCAAATCAATATAGACAGTATGACCGTCTATTTGTTTTTTATCCAGATTAAAAGTCGTAGAATAACTTGCAGCACCTGAATAATAACGAATAGACTCTTCTTCAAAATCAGTCCAGGATTTCAATTCTTTTATATTTATTGCTTTAGAAGGTCCCCATTTCTCAGCAAAACTCAGATCCCAACTATTTTGTATCGGAATTGTTTTTTGACCTTCGGTAAGTCTGAAAGGAAACT
>JAVBUX010000122.1:0-5473 GCA_031554915.1 Bacteroidales bacterium
AAAATATAAGATCACAAATCGTTCACGATGGTATCGGGAAACTATTTTGTCCCATATCCTTAAAGTGTTGGAACAAGATTATCCCACACTTTTCAGTGAAAATGAAATGCGACGATAACTGATTATAATAAAAATATATACGATAATGAAAAACATTTTCAATTTAGCATTAATTTTTGTCATCATGCTTGGAGCCTGCAATTCCGGCTCAACCACAAAAAAAGCCGATGAACCGGAATATGTCATTGAGACTTCTATGGGTAATATCGAAATTAAGTTATACGAAAAAACACCATTGCACCGGAAAAACTTTGAAAAGCTGGTAGCAGAACATTATTATGACAGCGTCCAATTTCATCGGGTAATCAAAGATTTTATGATTCAAACCGGAGAAGGAAGTACTAAAAATTTGGCTCCAGGAGAACGGGTACTACCAGAATCGACCATGGACAATACCATTCCGGCAGAGATTGTATATACATATTACCACAAAAAAGGAGCTTTAGCTGCTGCTCGTATGAGTGACGAAGCAAATCCGGAGAAAAGATCTTCTCCTTCTCAGTTTTACATTGTTCAAGGTCGTACCTTCACAGAGGCCGATTTAGATGAGATAGATAATCAACATTTAATCAAATACAGTCAGGTAGAGCGTGATGTTTACAAAAATATCGGAGGAGCTCCACACTTGGATCAAAATTACACTGTATTCGGTGAAGTCACGAAAGGACTGGATGTTGTAGATAAAATTGCAAATGTTGAAACGGGAGCAGGCGACTGGCCGGTTAAAGAAGTTTATATCCTGAAAATCAGGAAGAAATGATCGAATTATTTAGTGACGAATATTTTATGAAACAAGCCCTGATCGAAGCCCAGGCTGCTTACGACAGGGGAGAGGTTCCTATCGGCGCTGTTATTGTTTGTCAGAACCGGATTATTTCCAGAGCTCATAATCTTACAGAAGCACTAAATGATGTTACTGCCCATGCAGAAATGCAGGCTATCACTGCAGCAGCATCTGTACTTGGAGGGAAATACCTGATTGACTGCACATTGTATGTCACGGTCGAACCATGGCCCATGTGTGCGGGGGCTTTAGGCTGGTCGCAAATAACAAAAATCGTTTACGGTGCAAAAGACGAAAAACGAGGTTATCAGAAATTTTCAACGGCTGTACTGCATCCGAAAACCATCGTAAAAAGTGGTGTAATGGAAGATGAAGCCATTGAATTGATGAAACGCTTTTTTAAAGAACGTAGATGAAAAAGATACTGATCACAGGAGCCAGCGGATTTATCGGTAGTTTTCTGGTTGAAGAAGCAAGCAGAAAAGGATGGCAAGTCTGGGCCGGAATCCGAAAATCCAGCAGCAAAGAATATCTCACCAATCCTGACATCCAGTTTATAGACCTCAACTTTTCGAATCTGGAACAACTAAAAAAACAGATAAAGGAACATACTGCAAATTATGGAAAGTGGGATTATATCATCCATAACGCAGGAGTTACTAAATGCCTAAATAATAATGATTTTGATAGAATAAATTATTTATTTACCAAAAATTTTATCGAAGCACTGCTGGAAACAAATAATGTCCCCGAAAAATTCATCCTGATGAGTAGCCTCAGTGCCTGGCCAAATCCGGACACTGCTTATGGGAAAAGCAAACAAAAAGCAGAACAATTTTTACAAGAACAAATCGGATTTCCTTATATCATTCTTCGTCCGACCGGTGTTTATGGTCCCCGGGAAAAAGATTATTTCCTAATGGTAAAAAGTATCAAAGCCGGTTTTGACATGACTGCCGGTTTTGAGCCTCAACAACTGACATTTGTATATGTTAAAGACCTTGTCAAAGCAGCATTTCTGTCTTTAGAATCGTCATTTTCCGGAAGAACCTATTTTGTGGCCGACGGAGATGTTCATACAGATAAAGAATATACAGAAATTGTTAAAAACATTTTAAATAAAAAGTTTGTCATACGAATCAAAATTCCTCTATTCTTACTTAAAATAATTTCGATCACAGCAGAAGAACTATCCAAACTGACAAAGAAACCCTCAACCCTGAATCGTGACAAATTCAAAATAATGAAACAACGCGACTGGAGCTGTGACATCCAGCCTCTGGTTACAGATTTAGGGTTCAAAGCCGATTACAATCTGGAGCGGGGAATGACGGAATGTATTGAGTGGTACAAAGAAAATCATTGGATATAAAACAAACTACAGAAAAAACTATGCCTAGTTTTCATAAAGGAGCTATTCTTTACCGTAAACTTCGTCACCGAAAAGGACACGGAGTCCACTCTCCTTTTGTTTATAATTTGATAACCAAAGTCATCGAAGAAAAATCTCCGTATTACGCCTTTGACAAAATAAATGGAGCATTGCAAGGACCTAATTATCAAATAAATAAATCAAAACTGGTTATTATTAAGAAAAAACAGGAACATAAATATGGAGCTTTACTTTTTCGATTAATAAACTTTTTTAAATGCAAAGTTGTTCTACAAATAGGTTCACCGGAAGAGAGCGTCTGTTTGTATATGGCTTCTGCTAATTCTGAAAGTAATTGTTTTGTATTGGAAGAAGATGAATTGTTATGCTTAAAAATCAATGACTTAATCAACAAAACCGGGTTGAATAATCTTGATATAAAATGTGGGGATTATACTGAAACTGTGAATCAGATTTTTGAACAGGAGAAAAAAGCAGATTTGGTTTTCATAAATATTCCAACACACAAAGATTGCCAGGACATACTTGCAAAATGCATTTCCAATTCAGAAGAAAATTGTATCTTTGTCATAAACGGAATTCGCACAAATCGGAGAATGAGAGCAGTATGGAAACATATCATAGAAAACTCTCAGATAAGCATTTCAATCGATTTATACACATCCGGGATCTTTTTTTTGAGAAAAAATATTTATAAACAACACTACAAAGCATATTTTGATCATGGAAAAGAGCAAAATATATACAAAAACGGGAGACAAAGGTTCTACGTCTTTGGTCGGAGGAAAACGAGTCTCTAAAACACACATCAGACTCGAGGCATACGGCACGGTGGATGAATTGAACTCATTCATTGGTCTGCTTCTGGAAGAGATAGGAGACGATCACACCCGTAACATTTTGTCGAAGATTCAATCTTCTCTGTTTTCTGTCGGTTGTGCTTTAGCAACTGAAGAAGACAAAGAATTGGTATGCTCCGTCAACGATTCACAGGTTCGAATGTTAGAGAAGGAAATCGACAAAATAGATTCTGTATTACCCAAACTAAACAATTTCATTCTTCCTGGAGGATGTAAAAGTGCTGCATTGGCACATGTTTGCAGAAGTATTTGCAGAAGAGCCGAAAGAAATATTTACCGTATTCCGGAATATGCCGAATCCGGAAGTTTATTGCTGATTTTCATTAACCGCCTATCGGATTATTTCTTTATTTTGGCAAGAAAAGAATGCCTCGATAAAAATAAACAAGAAGTTTTTTGGCATAAAACTTGCGAATAAAATAAATTATTATACTTTTGCGCAAAAAATTGGAATAATTTAATACCAAAAATACCCTTTAAGAGAATAGCCTATGTATTGGACATTAGAATTAGCATCAAAATTAGAAGATGCCCCTTGGCCTGCTACAAAAGACGAATTGATCGATTTTGCTCTTCGTTCCGGAGCGCCTTTGGAAGTTATTGAGAATCTGCAGGAAATCGAAGACGAAGGAGAAATCTACGAATGTATTGAAGATATTTGGCCCGATTATCCAAGTAAAGAAGACTTCTTCTTCAACGAAGAAGAGTATTAGCATTATAAAGAAAAGCTCCTCAAAGAGACTGTATATAAAGAAATAGGCCGTTTTTAGCGGCCTATTTGTATTTTACTCAACTCCTACATCATTTTGAAAATCATACAGCGTTTTTCGCATCAAATTGGCCAATGCCAACTGATAATTGATAAATGCCTGTAAATGTGATGTATAAGCTGTATTCAAACGATTACGTTCCAATGCCAAGCCCTGACTATCGATATCTCCGTCGGAAAACCGGCTAAGAGTAATCTGAAAACTTTTCTCGGCAACAGAAACATTCTTCTCAAGCAATTGCAAACGTTTTAAGTTACTGCTAAGCCCTGCAACAAGGTTTTTAACCTCAGTTTCTATCTCCCGTTCAATTTCCGTCTTGCGAAGGTTTGTTTGCCTCAACCTGGACTCTGAAGCTCTTACCAAAGCTCTGTTCTCACCCCAGTCCAAAATAGGAATCGAAATCGTAAACCCTACTCCAAAATTTGACGGTTGGGAATTTAAATTCATATATGAGTCATTAAATGAATCAAAATAATTTGTATTAATATCCTGTTGGCTCACTCCTACTTTTTCAAAATAAGCATTGATCCTACTTTTTACCATTCCTTGAGCCTTTTGCTGCTTCAGTGAAAGTTTTTGCAACTCAATCTGTATTTCTTGTTCCTTAATTTCCGATCTGTTCTTCAAGGCTAATTCAACAGCCTTATTAGAATCGACAATAACTACTTTATATTTCAACTCATCACTCAGGGTAATTTTATCACTCAAATCAATTCCAAGTAAATCTTTGAATGAATTCACTGCTGAGCCCTGATTCAAAAGAGATATATCATAATTATTTTGGGCTTCAGCCAAATCGACTTCCATCTGCAAAGCATCCACTTCCCGAATCAATCCGGCTTTGTATTTGTTTTGAGAGATCTCGAATGCTTCTGTTTGACGCTCTAAGTCTAATTTTGCAATATCGGTCCTCTTCTGGAGAGATAACAGATTATAATATTCACTGCTCACTTGATAAACAAGATTCAATTCCGCTCTCTTTAACGCTTTGGACGACTGTTCATAGGCTAATTCTGCTCTCTTCAAAGTTGAACGGATTGTATTATAACCATAAAAAGCATCAAGGGGCTGACTAAATCCAATACGAGTATTAATATTGGCTAACCGTATATCTCTATTCATGTCATCAAGCCCAGTTCCTCCCCCACGAATAAAAATATTACCATCGGTAGGCAAGGGCTGATTAATCTGCAAATTAGTTGAATACTTCAACTGTTTGACCGAATAATAAGCAACACTATCGGTGTACTGCCTCACTGTTTCTGTATATTCAGGGAGTGTAAAATCTAAATCTATATGCGTTTTTAGCTTACTCGTTGCTGATTTCAGATTATATCCAGCTATTTTCAGATCCTGTTGCAACTGAAGCATGGTTAAACTCTTCTTTTTAGCAATTTCAATACTTTTATCCAAAGTCAGAAGATGCGTCTCTTCCATCTGAGAAAAAGCAAAACTACAACTGAGTATTAAAACTGAAATTGTCAGAAATATTCTTTTCATTGTATTCAAATAGTTTTATGTTTTTACACAACATTTCTCTTAGTCTCATTCGGACGATCGTAATGAATCGTTCCATCTTTAATAAAGATGTTCCTGTGGGCATAAT
>JAVBUX010000126.1:0-23050 GCA_031554915.1 Bacteroidales bacterium
ATGTTCTGACTCGGTCTGAGTTACTTGGATAAATAATATGATTTATCCGTGAAATATAAAATTATTCAACAAACTAAAGGAAAACATAACATGCAGGTAAGCATGAGTATTCTTGTAGAATTAATGGTCAAAACACTCAAAGATCCCAGTGGTGAAACGTCCTTTGATGAACGATTGAGAACTGCCTGCCAACTATTGATTGCCCGGAAGTTTTCGAATGCATTTTCCGCACAAATTATGCCGGTTTGGATTCACTATGTACAAACGCCTCAACAAGGAGATCCTAATGATATTTTTTCTATAGGTCTGGGAGGTAGTTTGAAAGTATTTAAACGAGTACGGCTGAATATTGAATATTATCCCCTTTTTCCCAATAATAAACTTAGTGGTACTACATCACCTCTTTCCATTGGATTTGATGTTCAAACAGGAGGCCATGTATTCCAATTATTTGTAAGTAATTCAGTTGGGACTGACGAGCGACTCTTAGTTACCCAAACATTTGACAAGTGGAGTAAAGGACAGCTACATATCGGATTTAATATCCTTCGTGTATTTTCGTTTTAACTTTCCCAATAAAGAGACCGTAAGACTGTAAAATAGTAAGACCGTAAGATGTGGAGTTTCTCCTTCTTACGGTCTTACTATTTTACAGTCTTACGGTCTCTTATTTAGAAATTATCCAGTACATCTTCCTTAGTTGATGACATTTCGGAATCTTCTTTAGGATTTTCACCCCATGCATTTTCTCCCGCCTCTCCATCTGTGCAGAAAAGTACGATCAACCAGATAGCACCTACAATAGGAATAAAGATAATAAGATACATCCAACCACTTTTTCCTATGTCATGCAATCTTCTAACTCCAACTGCTATTCCCGGGATAAGTACGGCTAATACATACAGGCAGTATATCACACCATAACCCAAATCTGCAATCGCCAAACCAAAGATGTTATCCAATATCGTCGCAGCTATTGCGAAAATCAGATTAAACAAGGCAAACATCCAATACTCTTTTCTTCTTGCTCTTCCGCTGAAATCAGTGTACTGTCTTAACACTTTCAAATACCAATTCATAATAATCCAATTGTTTTAAAATTTATTCAATATAATTTGTTAATCACTAGTCTCTTGTAGATTAAATATTACTTATTCACGTCGGCTGCTCAATATTAAACAACAAATATACAATTTTTTTTATATAATTTAGAATATTTGCACACTTCTATCGATTTAGATATACATAGTCTTTTATCACTTGATTAAGAAAATCTACTTTATTCTTTGGTGCAGTTACCTGTAATTGCGTTTCAATTTTTTCTGATAACAAAATAACGGCTTCTCTGTGACCTTGATTTTTATATTTTTTATAACGAACTAATGTTTGTTTCACAACAAGCATTTCATCTTCCGTAAATATAGAAGCTCCGGGATAAGTAACAGCATTGGCACTTTCTTCTCTGTTCAATATCCTATTCAGGCTGTAAATATCCGAATTATTTGTGCGGACAACAACCATGTCACCTACCATATCTCCCAAACGTTGCGCCCTGGCAGTAGAGGTAATCATTATAATTGCAACGGTACCAACTGACATACTAACATCCACTAAACGAAAAACCCAACGTGTAAGAAAATCAAATATATGCAATGGTTCTCCATTCAGTTTTATTACTTTTATCTTTAATGCTTTTTTACCGATGGACTGTCCTCCGGTTATTATTTCGGAAACTAAATGATACAGCATAGCAGGCAAGATAACGACAACTGCGATTGTTTTTGAGTCGTATGACTGAAAAATAAGACTGAATATAGACGAAATGATAACAATAATGATAACATCGATAACAAAAGCACCTATACGTTCCGAAAGTTGAGCAAGCTCATGCTCTATAGTTACATTTTGAGTCGTATTTATTTCTATTTTTTTCATTTGACCGCGCCAAGATAATATTATCTCATAAACTTTAATTACTTTTGCAAAAGTAGAAAAAAAAATAATTATTCTTTAGTTTTTAATGAAAGAAAGCCAATTTATTGAACAGAACAAAGAGAAATGGCTTGAGTTTGAAGAAGAAAATAATAATAAGAAAAAAGATCCGGCCAAACTCAGCAGGTTATTCGTTCAGGTGACTGATGATTTGTCATACGCCCGTTCGTTTTATAAAAACCGGCAGGTAAGGCACATGCTCAATGGGATGGCTCAGAATTTATTCCTTTCCGTTTATAAAAGAGATAAACTTCGCAACCATGATATTCTGACTTTCTGGAAAACCACGCTTCCTCTTGCAATTTATCAGGTTCGACGTGAATTATTGATTTCATTTTTGTTATTTGCCCTGTCGTTTGGTATCGGCATGTTGTCTTCTGCAAACGATCCTGCATTTTCTCGTATGATTCTTTCCGAAGAATATGTGGATATGACTCTGGAAAATATCAAAAATGGGGAGCCATTGGGTGTTTATAAAAAAATGGGCGAAATGGATATGATGTTCAGTATTACATTAAATAATCTATTCGTATCAGCCATTACATTTGTATTGGGCATTTTTGCGTCTATCGGAGCCGTAATGGCAATGGTAGGCAATGGTGTGATGGTCGGGTGCTTTCAACATTTCTTTATTGAACGAGGATTGTTTTGGGATTCGTTTCTGACCATTTGGCAACATGGAACACTCGAAATTTCAGCTATTATCATTGCCGGAGGTGCCGGTATTGTCTTGGGAAGAGGACTACTCTTTCCGGGTACCTACACCCGTATGCAAGCTTTCCGAATCTCCAGTAAGAAAGGAATGGTTGTACTTGCCGGTATTGCACCCGTTATTATTTTTGCCGCATTTATTGAGAGTTTTTTTACCCGCTATACTGATTTACCGGATATCGTACGTTTACTTGTGATCATAGCATCACTCGCATTCGTCTTGTTTTATTTTGTTTTTTATCCTCGATGTGTAGCTCGTCGTACAGGTTTATCAAATGATAAAGAAGACATTGAATATAAACAATTCACACCTTTCAATTTGAATGAAGTATATTCCGGGGGACAAATATTTGAAAGCGTATTGAGATTTTTCGGACCTAACTTTTCTTCTTTTTTCAAGAAAATACTACTATTAAGCTTAGCCTATACACTCATCTGGGGTGTTTTGAATTATTGGGTTTTAGGAAACACTGGAATATTTTTTCAAACAACTTTCAAAAGCGCAAGTGTATGGAAATGGGGTGTTGATCTTTTATTTAGCGTGATTTCCTGTCTGATATTTTTTTACAGCGTATATGGATTGTCATATCAGCCGGAAATTGAAAAACCATCCATATCAGAATTCTTGAAACGTAGTATTTTTCCAGTGATTATATGTGTGGGAATAGTTTCAACCATTTCATTTATTTCAAATGAATTTTTGGCTTTTATCGTAAATGCGATTACTCTCCCCTACTTTCTATGCATCGCATTTTGGTGGCAAAATGAAAAGGCAAACCCCATTCCATATTTTTTCGACATGCTGAAAGGGAATTATTCCAGCTTATTCTGGTTAATTTTCAAGTTTGTGGCTATTGCTTTTTTGTTGCAATTTTTTGTTTCAACTGCCTTATTCCAACGGTTACTGACCGGATTGCTTTGGAACTTATATTTTGATGAACAAAATATGAATCTGTTTATATTATTGTTTACAGACTGGGTTAATGAACTAATTAACATTACATTATGTGCATTGGCATCTGTCGCCGTGGGTTTATTTTCCTTTAATATGAACGAAAGACATAATGCTTCGGCACTTAAATTGCGCATAGAAAAAATTGGAGAAAGGCGTTCTGTCAGAGGTTTTGAACGAGAATAATTCTGTATGATAACAGTTTTTAAATATATATTATCCCGAAAAGTAAGTATCGTTTTACTTGTGCTTTATTGTTTTTTCACCAACCCAATGAGTGGAGAAACAATAAATAAAGCTGAATGGGAAAAAGTAACAGATGGAGTTTCATATACCGAAACTTACAAAGAACGTGATACTGATTTAAAAAACAAAGAGCTAACCAATTTACCATCAGTTAATTTATCTGCTTTCAAAATAGTCATTTGGGGTGTAATCATTGTCGCACTATTGGCATTATTATATCTCATTTTGAGAAATGTATTAGGAAATATTGATTTTGACTTCAATAAAAAGTCGTATATCACTTTTGAAAATTTTGAAGACCATATTGATGAAGTCGATCTCAACGCTTTATTGAAAAAAGCATTGGATGAAAAGTTGTACTTCATCGCTTTGCGCATACAATATTTGATAGTATTACAAAACCTGAATGAAAACAAATTGATTGTATGGAAAAAAGACAAAACCAATGGTAGCTATCTTTCTGAAATGTTTGGAAATAGTTTCTATGATGATTTCTCAAATCTTACCTATATTTTTTAAAATGTGTGGTATGGTGATATAAAAATTACACAAAACGACTATGACTTCCTTTCAGTTCCTTATCTATTGTTTAATCAAAAAATAAGAGGAAATGAAGCTAAATAATAGCACAACAATTACATTGATCGTTTTACTTGTTGCAGGGTTGCTGGCTGCTCTGTACTTTTTCTACATCCGGCCATATTCGCCGAAATATAAATGGACTGCAAGCTATTACTACAATGATGATCAACCTTACGGAACCGATATTCTATATAAAAGCCTGGAAGCATCACACAAAAAAGCAAATTTTAATCTAATCAATAAGTCTTTTGAGAAACAGTTCGACTGGAAAGGCACAAATAACTGCTATATTTTTATTGGAAATAATTATAGACTGACTGAAGCAGAATCTATGAGCTTGTTTTCTTTCATAGAAAAGGGGAATGTGGCTTTTATCTGTACTGAAGACTTGACTTATAGTGTAATTCAGAAGTTTTTTCCGGAAAAAGAAGAAGAATCTGATTTCAAAACGGAAGAAACCTATGAACCCACGGAAACCAACAACGTAATAGAATCTTATGACACAATCATTTATAACAATAAAAACGGCATATATGACACAATTATTTATAGTACAAATAACAACATAGTGAATGACGAAGATGATGAATATTTTATAAATTTTGATACTCTCAGAAAAAAGGTGGAAGTTCATTTTTTTGATTCATTACAGACAAAACAAACATATTCTTTCCATCATCAATTTCTGAAAGACACGACAGAATATAATTTTGCTTTATTCAATCCTGAACTCTTAGATCACGAAAATTACACTTATAAAACCATTTCATACTTCGACAGCATTCATAATATCAATTGTATATCAATAAAATACGGTAAAGGCGAAGTTTATTTACATGCCAATCCGATACTTTTTACTAATTATTTTTTATCAACAACTAAAGGCTATAATCACGCAAATACCGTATTGTCTTTTGTAGGAAACAAAACTATTTATTGGGATGAGGTAAATAAAATGAGGGATTTTAATCGGGATGAGAATTTTTACAATTATTCCGGAGAGCAGAGTCCATTCCGGTATTTGCTTTCTCAGAAAAGTTTTCGCTGGGCATGGTATCTGCTATTAACATCACTGGCTCTGTTTTTTATATTTAGCTCAAAACGACGACAAAAAGCAATACCTTTGATAGATACTGACAAAAATTCTTCTTTAGCTTATATCAAAGCTGTTGCAACACTTTATTACCAACCACGTTCACATAGTGCAATTGCAGAAGAAATATGGCATTTGTTTTGTGTTTTTGTGAAAACAAAATATGGAATCGATTTGAAGCACGATGAAAAGGAACAGATGGAGACTTTGTCAAAAGCATCTAAAGTTGACCTTCAGATCATTGAGGGGATTATAAAATATAAGAATGATATTATCTATCTGTTTGATGGAAATAAAAACTCACAACTGAAAATGCTTCAACAATTAATAGAGGAATTTTATAAGAAAACAAAATAAACAATAGAATACAATGGACGAAAATCAATCTCACTTAATCGAAGACGAAAACCAAAAACTTTCGTTTGAACTCAATACGGCATCTAACGATTCACTCTATGTGCAAAAAATCGCTTATGGTGTACAACTTGAATTAGGCAAGGTAATAATAGGTCAAACCGAAAATATTAGGTTGATGATTGCCGGATTATTAACAGGAGGCCATATCTTGCTCGAAGGAGTACCCGGAGTTGCTAAAACATTGATGGTAAAGCTCTTTTCACAAACTCTTTCAGTCGATTTTAAACGCATCCAATTTACTCCAGACATGATGCCTTCAGATGTTATCGGAACAACTGTTTTCAATATGAAATCTTCGGAATTTTATTTCCGTCACGGACCTATCTTTTCCAATTTCATTTTGATAGATGAAATAAATCGTGCTCCGGCAAAAACACAGGCTGCTTTGTTCGAGGTGATGGAAGAAAAACAAATTACCATTGAGGGAGAAACTCATAAAATGAAATTCCCCTTATTTATTGTTGCCACACAAAACCCTATCGAACAAGAAGGTACATACAAACTTCCCGAAGCTCAACTTGACCGTTTCATCTTCAAACTAGAAGTGAAACACCCAAATTTAGATGAAGAAAAAAATATTTTACATCGTTTCAAGGAAGATTTTACGACCCGACAATCTGTTGAAGTAAAAGCTACATTCAACGAAAAAGATTTAAAACGTTGTATGGAAATCGTTGAAAAAATACATATCAAAGATGAATTGATTGATTACATTGCTAAAATTGTTCATGACACACGTAACAATCCGGCTTTGTTCCTGGGCGCTTCGCCACGTGCTTCGCTTGCCATATTGAAATCGGCAAAGGCAATGGCTGCTATTAGCGGACGTGACTTTGTTACACCGGACGATATTAAAATGGTGGCTTATCCTGTCTTAAATCACCGTATTATATTAAATCCCGAAAGAGAAATCGAAGGTATCAGTTCAAATGAAATTATTGATGATATTTTGAATAAAAACGAAATACCAAGATAGTGAGATTGTATGAATGAAGAAAATATTTCTGACAAAGCGTTTTTTTATAACAATCGGATTGATCATTGTTTTGTTTGCAACAAGCTTTTTGTTTCAAACCCTTTTCATCATAGCTCAGTTTGCTTTGGTATTGTTAGCAATTATTGCAATTGTTGATGGGATCATTCTTTTTAGTCGTCGTAATATCGTTGAGGTAGAACGTAATGTTCCGGCAATTCTTTCTCTTGGAGACCCCAATGAAATAAAGCTGACGATCCAAAACAATGCCCGGTTTACCAACACGATCGAGATTTATGACGAATTTCCTTACCAGCTTCAAATACGAGATTTTAGCATGAAAGTAGTGCTGAATCCTCTGGAGAAAAAAGAGTTGATTTATGACATAAATCCTAAAAAGCGTGGAGCCTATCAATTTGGAAAGATCAATGTTTTTTCTCAAAATAAAATCGGGTTGTTGATGCGCAAAGACCGTTTGGATAAAGAGTCGGAAGTAAAAGTATATCCCTCTGTTATTCAGATGAAAAAATACGAACTTTCATCTTTCAAATCATTGTCATTGACAAATGGTGTAAAAAAAATACGCAAAATTGGCCATAGTTATGAATATGAGCAGATAAGAAATTATGTTATTGGTGATGACCCTCGCTCTATTAACTGGAAAGCCGGTAGTCGTGTGGGTAATTTGATGGTAAATCAATATGAAGACGAGAAATCGCAACAAGTTTATTGTATTTTAGATAAAAGCCGGTCTATGCGTATGCCTTTCAATGGACTGAGTTTACTTGATTATGCTATCAACAGTAGTCTGGTCATTTCGAACGTAGGATTACAAAAACACGATCGCGTGGGGCTTATTTCGTTTTCGGATAAGATTGGAAGTCTTATTACTGCCGATTCCAAGCGAAGTCAGTTGTCTGCAATATTCAAGGCCTTGTATAACGAAAAGGAACACCGTCTAGAAGCTGATTATGAATTGCTTTATAGTGCGGTACGGAATTTCATCCGGGTACGCAGCTTGCTGTTTTTGTACACTAACTTTGAGAGCCTAAATGCTTTACATCGGGTTCTTCCCTTGCTGCGCAAACTGAATAAGAACCACCTGTTAGTGGTCATGTTTTTTGAAAACAGTGAAATCGCATCCCTTGCTGAGCAAAAACCTCAAAATGTCAACGATATTTATCTGCAAACCATTTCAAGAAAAATGCAATCTGAAAAACAGCTTATTTGTCAGGAATTGCGGAAATATAATATTCAAACCATTATGAGTAAACCGGAAGATCTGAGTATTAATACTATCAATAAATATTTAGAATTAAAAGCAAGAGAGATGATTTAATTACACCTTCATTGTCAATTGTACCCGTTTTCTTTCTTTATCAACACTCATCACTTTCACTTTAACATGTTGATGAATAGAAACAACTTCAGTAGGATCAGAAATAAAACGATCAGCCATTTCAGAAATATGCACCAGACCTTTTTCTTTAATCCCTATATCGACAAAACAACCGAAGTTTGTAATATTATTTACAATTCCGGGAAGAATCTGACCTTCTTTCAGGTCGTCCATTGTGCGAACCGACTGATCGAATTCAAAAATCTGGATTCCCTTTCGCGGGTCACGTCCAGGCTTATCTAACTCCTGCATAATATCAAGCAAGGTTGGCATTCCTATCTTTTCAGAAACGTATTTCTCGAGTTTTATCTTTTGCTTCAATTCTTTATTGGCAATCATTTCTGAAACCGAACAGTTCAGCTCCTTAGCCATAGCTTCTACTACGTGGTAACTTTCCGGATGGACTGCAGAGTTATCCAGAGGATTTTCAGCATCCGGGATACGCAAGAATCCGGCACACTGCTCAAATGTTTTATCTCCCAGTTTCGAAACTTTTTTCAATTCCTTGCGACTTCCGAAAGGTCCCTTTTCTGCACGGTAATCAACAATATTCTGAGCTAAAGCAGGTCCCAATCCGGAAACATAAGTCAACAAATGCTTACTGGCGGTATTCACATTTACTCCAACCTGATTCACACAGTTCTCAACCGTCTGATCCAAAGATTTTTTCAATTTTCCCTGTTCAACGTCGTGCTGGTATTGTCCGACTCCAATAGATTTCGGAGCTATCTTTACCAGTTCTGCTAATGGATCCATCAACCGACGACCAAGACTAATCGCACCACGTACCGTGACATCATATTGAGGGAACTCATCACGGGCAATCTTAGAAGCCGAATAGACAGATGCTCCGTCTTCACTGACAACAAAAACCTGAACTTTTCGGTCGTATCTCACATTCGTAATGAAATATTCCGTTTCACGACTGGCTGTCCCGTTTCCAATGGCAATAGCGTCAATATCATACGTATGAACCAAGGCCGCTACTTTTGCGGCAGCCTTACCTTTCTCTTCCTGAGGAGGGTGCGGATATATAGTTTCGTTATGTAACAAATTACCCTGGGCGTCCAAACAAACCAATTTACAACCGGTACGGTATCCCGGATCAACTCCAAGAACGCGTTTCTGTCCCAAAGGCGGCGCTAATAACAATTGTCTCAAATTCTCGGCAAACACTTTAATTGCCTGTTCGTCAGCCTTTTCTTTAGATAACGCTGCAAACTCCGTTTCAATAGATGGTTTTAGAAGACGCTTGTATCCATCTTTCACGGCCATTTCTACCTGTTCTGATGCAGATGTTTTTCCTTTCACATACCGGCGGGTCAAAGACTCAACACAATGCTCATCATCAGGAGAGATGGAAACTCTCAAAAACTCTTCAGTTTCTCCCCGGCGCATTGCCAACAGGCGATGGGAAGAACAACGGTAAAGAGGTTCGCTAAAATCGAAATAATCACGATATTTTGCCGCCTCTTCTTCTTTTCCTTTTATTATTTTGGATGTAATTATTGCTTCCCTGTTAAAAATATTACGCACCGTATTCCGGGTACTTTCATCTTCATTTACCCATTCGGCTATAATATCACGAGCCCCTTGAAGGGCATCGTCAACTGTTTTGACTTCATCTGTAACAAAGCTCAAAGCACGATTTTGAACATCACGTTCATTTTGTGCCATCAAAATCTTAGCTAACGGCTCCAAACCTTTTTTACGTGCGATTTCCGCTCTTGTTTGCCTTTTCGGTTTATATGGAAGGTAAATATCTTCCAATTCCGTGCTATCCCAACAATCTTCAATGCGTTTTTTGAGCTCTGGAGTAAGTTTCTCTTGTTCCCCGATAGATTTCAGGATCGTTTCTTTCCGTTTACTCAATTCACAAAGTTTCTCGTACTGTTCTTTGATATCCCCGACAGCAACTTCATCAAGTCCTCCGGTTACTTCTTTACGATAGCGACTGATAAAAGGAATCGTTGCCCCCTCCCCGATCAGTTCGATTGTTTTCAAAACTTGTCGCGAAGGAATATCGAGTCCCTTGGAAATAAGATTGGAATATATTGTCAGCATAATTATTTAATCTACAGCCAGTACCAGCCCTTTGATGTATTCTCCTTCCGGATGATAAATATTTATGGGATGATCTCCTGCCTGGGTTAGTTGATGCAGGATTCTTACATTTCTCTTTGATTGTGCAGCTGCACTGAAGACAGCAAGGCGGAATTGATCTTTCGTTACAACCTGAGAACAAGAGAACGTAAACAACAATCCTCCTGGTTTAATCTTTTCAAAAGCCACAGCATTCAGTTTTCGATAACCCTGCAACGCATTTTTCAACACATTACGATGTTTCGCAAAGGCAGGAGGATCCAGAATGATCAGATCATAACGATCGCCCATTTTTTCCAGATATTTGAAAGCATCATCCGTAAAAGACTGATGGCGATCATCATTAGGAAAATTTAAAGCTATATTCTCATCAGTCAGCATAATAGCTTTTGAAGAACTATCGACCGAATGTACCGATTTTGCACCTCCACGCATAGCAAAACACGAAAAACCTCCCGTATAGCAAAACATATTCAGGACATCTTTGTCCTTTGAATACCGTTCTAAAAGCGCTCTGTTATCACGTTGATCGACAAAGAAACCAGTCTTCTGACCTTTGATCCAGTCCACATTGAACTTCATTCCGTTTTCAAGAGCTACAGGAGAAACATCTTTTCCTCCGAATAAATATTCGTTTTCAGCTCCCAATTCGGCTTTAAACGGCAAGGTGGATTCTGATTTATAATAAATATTTTGAATCCGACTACCCATAACTTCACTAAGGGCTTCAGCCAATTCCTTTCGCGCTATATGCATTCCAGGAGAGTGAGCCTGCATCACTGCAGTGCCGGCATAGACATCTACAATCAGTCCGGGCATACCATCGCCTTCTCCATGAATCAGACGGTAAGTGTTATTTTGAGGATTCTCTGCAAGCCCTAATTGCCTGCGAAGTTGATAAGCCTGCTCAAAACGCATTTTCCAAAATGCGTTATCAATCTCAACATCCTTAAAACTAAGGATTCTTACTGCTATGGAGCCAATTTGGCAATGTCCTGTAGCCAGAAAATTTCCTTTGGAATCATACACTTTAACCAGATCCCCTTCTTCAGGATTTCCATCAGCCCGGTTGATCGCTCCGGAAAATATCCATGGATGAAACCGAAGAATGGATTCTTCTTTTTTCGGATTGAGATAAATTTTTTTATATTGCATTTCAGGCTCTTTTTGCATTAATTAATTTTTCATAGACTTTCAAACAAGCCCAGGCATCCAAAGCAGCATATTTTTGCTGTGCTTCTGTCAATTCTTCGGATTCCCAGTTTGTTAATCTCTGACTCTTGGAGATTTTTTTTTCAAAAAGTAAAGCATAAACTTTTTGCAAGCTCAAATCTTTTATATCATACTGTGGTACAATTGTTTGCAAATCTACAAATCCCTGAGGCATAAACTTTTTCCGACGTGACATAGAAAGAAAATCATCTCTGAGTGACAAGCCTATTTTTTGGATATTCGGATCAGACAATAAACGAATCAGGGACTCCGGGAAATCGATAATATTCAATCTGAACAAGAAACAAACATCATCCGTAGCCAACTGTATCAAAGCTACACCAAAAACACTTCCTTTTTTATATGCAGGACGTGTTTCCGTATCAAACCCGAGTCTCGAATGTGATGATAAATAGTTGACAGCGGTTTCCGCTTTATCAATTGTATCCACAAGAACTATCCGGCCTTGAAATTCTTCAACTTCCAAGGTAGAGATTTCTTCTTTAGTTATTGTTCTTCCCACTGGTCTTCTTTTTCTTTATATTTAATATAATGCAATGCCCTGAGAGCGTTTACCAAACGCTGCCCCCAATACTCTTTGAAACTTTCAATGCATGCCACCAGCGAATCGTTCATGGTCTCTTTATTCCCGTTTTTAAATACGGCAATAAAATTTCCCAAGTCCTGGTAAATATCAGCCAAATCTTCAGAAAGCTTGACAGCAACAGGAGAATCACTCAATTTTATATCCGGATGAAAAGTCTCCAGATACAAATTATCCTCACCTAATAATTCTTCTATTTTACTCTGAACCCCGGCATATAAATCTTCTGTTACTTTCACTTCCAGATAGGAATCATAATGATCGTCAATCTCAGGGATGATAGAGGCCTTCAGATAAAGCAAGGGCAACACTTTCACAGCACTATCTACAAAGGTTTCTTTTTCCTGTTCATGCGCCTTTTCAACCAAAGCACAATACTCCAGGGAAACCCGCACAAAATCGACTGTATATTTTGAAAAGACTACTTCTTCCATTTGTTTTTCTAATAATTTCGGCACAAATTTACAGAAAACTCAGCAATAATCGAACATTTAAATAGGTAACAATACCTCCAATAATCAACAACAATACATTTAAGCGCATTCTATTGGCAAATTTTCCCATTAATTCTTTATTCGAAGTCAAATATATCTGAGTAAAAATAGTAATCGGCAATTGAATACTCAAAATCATCTGAGAATAAATCAAACCCTGGAAAGGGTTACTAATAAACATGATAATGATCAATGCAACAATCAACGAAATACCAACACCCCATTTTGAATGTTTATCTTTGATATCATACGGCTCCCCATAAATTCCGGCAAAAATAGTTCCTCCGGCCATTCCGGAAGTAATGCTGGAAGAGATCCCGGCAAATAACAGTGCAATTGCAAAAACAACTCCGGCACCCTTACCTAAAAGAGGAGTAAGCATACTTTGAGCCTGCTGTAATTCTTCTACAGGCACTGAATTTGCAAAAAATGTTGACGCAGCAAGCAATATCATTGAACTATTAATTGCCCAACCGACAAGCATAGAAAAAATCGTATCGGCAAATTCAAATTTCAACTGTTTTTTAATTACAGTATCATCTTTTAAGTTCCACTGGCGACTTTGGATAATTTCAGAATGAAGGAAAAGGTTATGGGGCATAACCACAGCTCCTAACACACTCATAATAATCAATATTGATCCTTCGGGCATACTGGGTGTCACCCAAGCCTTTGCTGCCGTTCCCCACTCTATCGGAGCGATAGTCAACTCATATAAAAAAGAAAAACCTATGATGGAGACAAAACCAATGATCCAACGTTCGATTTTCCGGTAAGAATTCGTATAGATCATTACGAGAATGAGGACTGTAGATAAAACAGCACCTATTTTTATCGGAATATTAAAAAGCATCTGCAAAGCGATGGCGGAACCCAAGATTTCGGCCAAAGAAGTTGAAACAGAAGCGAACATCGCTGTTCCTAATATTCCCCGTCCTAATTTTTTAGGTAATTTTTCGGTGATGGCTTCAGACAAACATTTTCCGGTAACAATACCCAAGTGAGCCACATTGTGCTGCAACACAATCAACATGAGTGTCGATAATGTCACCATCCATAGTAAACTGTAACCGAAATCACTTCCTGCCGCAATATTTGAAGCCCAGTTGCCAGGATCAATGAAACCGACAGTTACCAGCAAACCTGGTCCCATAAACTTGAAAAAGTCCAGAGACGGCTTATCTCCTCCTTTATCAAAGAGTTTTTTTATAAAATTATATAGTTTCATTTGCTTCAAATGCTTTCCAGAGAGAATCGTCCGGCACCGAAGCTATTATCTCAATTACTTCTTTCGAAACCGGATGAATAAATTTCACTCTCCGGGCATGCAGGCTAATCCCTCCATCTTTATTAGAACGCTCATACCCATATTTAAGATCTCCCTTGATAGGACATCCCATTTTTGCCAATTGACAACGGATCTGGTGGTGACGACCCGTTTTCAGATCGATTTCCAACAAAAAATAATTATCCGAATGTCCGATTACCTTATAACTCAAAACTGCTTTTTTTGAATCCGGTTTTTCGGAATCATAAGCATACGATTTATTTTGTTTTTCGTTACGGACAAGATAATGTACCAACTCCCCGACTTCTGCCGGGGGCTTTTTTTTTACTATTGCCCAATATGTTTTTTTGACATCTCCGGTCCGGAACATATCATTGAGCCGGCTCAGAGCCTTACTCGTTTTTGCAAAAAGAACCAACCCGGAAACGGGTCGGTCCAATCTGTGCGTTACTCCAACAAAAACATTTCCGGGCTTATCGTATTTTTTCTTCAGCCAGTGTTTCACGGTTTCCGAGAGCGGCGTATCTCCCGTCTTATCTCCCTGAACTATTTCGGAACATGTTTTATTGACAGCAATAATGTGATTATCTTCGTAAATGACTTTCATTACATATTCATACCTCCACAAACCGGTATCACTTGTCCTGAAACATAAGAAGACAGGTCTGAAGCAAGGAACAATGCAACATTAGCCACATCTTCCGGAGTACCACCGCGTTTCAATGGGATTTGATCAGCCCATTGTTTTCTCACTTCTTCCGAAAGCTGACCGGTCATTTCTGTGATAATGAAACCCGGAGCAATAGCATTTGCACGAATACCACGAGAACCGACTTCTTTAGCTATAGATTTTGCCAACCCAATCATACCTGCTTTAGAAGCAGAATAGTTTGTTTGTCCCGCATTCCCTGAGATACCGACAACAGAACTCATATTGATAATACTTCCTGCTTTTTGTTTCATCATTACCGGCGTAAGAGCATGGATAAAGTTAAATGCCGATTTCAGATTGACATTAATGACCATATCCCATTGTTGCTCGGTCATACGCATCATCAAACCATCGCGGGTAATTCCGGCATTATTAACCAGAATATCAACTCTTCCGAAATCTTTTACAATTTCATCCACCACTTTGTGAGTATCTTCAAAGTCAGCTGCATTGGAGGCATAACCTTTCACTTTAACACCATAAGAAGCAATCTCTGCTTCTGTAGCTTTGGCATTATCATCGATATTCAAATCTGTGAAAGCGACTGCACAACCTTCCTGTGCAAAACGGATAGCAATTGATTTACCAATTCCACGCGCTGCTCCGGTAACCACCGCAACTTTTCCTTCTAGTAATTTCATGTTTTTTAATTTTACGTTATACGTTTTATTAATCAATTTCTCTTTTTTAAACCCTTGGAAAGCAATTCTACCACTGCATTCAGACTACCTTCTTTTCCATTCGCGAATCCAATCAGGGTTCCTCGGATGTAAGGAACTTCCAGTCCTTTAAAAGCATGATGCAGGATTTCTGCAGTAACATCCGTATCCCGGATCTCAAAAACACCATTTTTCACGCCATCATCAAGAATTGTCTTAATGATATGAATCTCACGCATATCAAAATCTTTACGAACAGTTTCCACTCGCCATATATCCCGAAAAAAATTGGCTCTCAATGTTCCGTTGCGAGTTACAACCTCTTTTATCGCATCCAACCTAACATAAATAAGTTCCAAAAGCTTTTCATCTTCAGGCAATTCGCTGGAAGCTACCGTCTGTAGAGATTTCTGCAGTTTATCCAGCTCCGACTGAATAACTGCATGATATATTTCTCGCTTACTTTTGAAATAGGTGTAGAGAGTTCGTCGCCCTTTTTTAGAATAAACAGCGATGTCGTTCATAGTCGTATTTTCAACTCCGGACTTTGCGAACAGTTGCCTGGCTACTTCTATCAACTTTTCTCTGGTCTTCATGATTTTGATTCTAATTGCACATTAATTGAATTAGTGTGCGAAAATACAACAAAAATGTGTACTGATATAATTTTATTGAAAAAACTTTCAAAAAATTTTGTTTTTCAAAAAAAAGTAGTACCTTTGCACCTCGATATCGCGGAGTGGAGCAGTTGGTAGCTCGTTGGGCTCATAACCCAAAGGTCGTATGTTCGAGTCATGCCTCCGCAACTAAATGAAAAAGAGTCGCAAATGCGGCTCTTTTTTTTGTATCAATTGGTTGGAGGGTTAGATAATACATTACCTTCTTTATCAAACCTTAGACATGGATATAAATCTCCTTTAATTGAGCTAAAGTCTGTGTAAGGAAAATTTAGTACCTTTTCTCCATTCATACGAAATAATAACACAGAACTATCTGTGAGCAGAAGCCACAAAGACGTATCATTATTCTCATTTACCAATTCAAATGTTATTGCTTTTTGAGGCTGTCGTATAATGCATGCGGTTGACACATGATTACAGACATAATCATTTATTGGCTTATTATTAAAATAATGTATATATAACTTGCGATTCAAATTTTCTTCTAAATAATCATTCATAAACTTAATTGGGATCTACCTGTTGATATAATAATAAATACTAGGATTGAAATGCAAAATATCTTTTTCATAGATTTTCATTTTAATTCCCTCAAACATACTCACTAAATTCTATTATTTTCTTGAGATCATCAATGAATTTGTTCGATATTTCAATAGGATATCAACTAAAAAAAGAAATTATGTTCAGATATAAGAGTTGTTGCCTCTACAAAGTAAAATTACTAAATTTTGTATATATTTTTTTCTCCTGAGGTTCTACAGAAGTAAGATCTGCAATTTTTATCGGTTGTTTTGTCTCAATGCTATTGCGGGCAGCAATACCTACAAGGCATGCCAATGCTCCATCCCTGCTTCCCGCACATTGCCGGAAAGTATCGGGAATATTTTGCATAAATATATGATCCTGTAGTAAAGCATCACCTCCTCCATGACCTGATGTTCCATAAGGTATGATTATATATTGACGATTAGAGAAATTTTTAAATAAAATAATCTCATCATAATTAACATCACGAATAGGCCTAGATTCTTCAATCCATGCGTCAATACGTCCTTTTGTACCGTTGAAAGCAATGCGATATCCCTCATAAGGAGAGTAAGCAGTAAGAGAATAAGACACCTGTACTCCATTTTTGTATAGAATACTTGCCGCCATTTTATCAAATATAGATACATCGTTTTTGAAAACACAGCCATCCCGGAAATAACCGTCATGATTCTCATTATCTACGTACAATTTTTTATAGTATGAGTTTTGCATGATATCCCAATAAAATTTACATTTTTTTGTATAAAAGCAACTTCTGCAATTTTCAGCCCGGAATTGACCGTTTTTACCATAAAAATCCAACGATCCCAGTCCGAACACAGTTTCCGGATCACTATCGATCCACCAGTTCAACAGGTCGAAGTGGTGACTGGCTTTGTGAACCCACAATGAACCGCTCTTATCTACCAGACGATGCCAGCGTCTGAAATAATCGGCTCCATGTGATGTATCGAGATACCAATGAAAATCAACTGAAGTCAGCTCCCCTATTTCTCCTGCACGAAGTAATTCCCACATTTTAGCCCGATGAGGAGAATACCTGTAGTTAAAAGTGACACGACAACTCTTACCGGTACGCTTTTCGGCATCCAGAATAGCTTGTATTTTCTTTTCGTCTGTCGTCATCGGTTTTTCTGTCAATATATTGGCTCCTAACTCCATTCCTCTAATGATAAACTCATGATGAGTAGAATCGACTGTACAGACAATCAGCAGATCGGGTTTTGTTTCCTTCATCATCTTTTCAAAATCAGTGAATGTCGGACAATTGGCCCCAATAATTTCTTTACCGGCTTGTAGTCTGCCGGGGTTTATATCGCACAACCCTACAAATTCAATCTGTTCCGGATAACGTCGGACCAAATCACTGCCCCACATACCACATCCCCTCGATCCTGTACCCACTAAGGCTATCCTTTGCTTTTGAGTAGTAGTTCCTTGTGATATTTTCGTCGTAGCAGCTTTCAATCCGGAAACCGGATTGATCAGGGCACTTCCGGCAATGACACCTGTAGTCGTGATAAAATGTCGCCTGGACATTTGGTTATCTGAATTTTTCATATAAGTATGTTTGAATTATAATATTTTAGTCATTTTAGCAACTCCATCATAAATTTTAGTACTATTACAATACACAATCATTTTTTGGGAAGAGATTTCAACATCGAATGTATTATTCCGAAATACAAATCCCTTGATATTAATTTTACCATCAACAACTAACCGGGGGCTTATCCAAAGGCTTCCATCGTATTGAGGCTGAAAACCGACCAAACCAAACAGTATCGCCTCTGCAGCGCATAATCCTGACACATCCCGGGCCCGTTTATGGGTAGGACTCATAGGTCGGTCACAAAAATGTTCCTGAGGATAATAAATAAACGAATTCCCCATCCAAAAATGTCGTTTCAGGATGTCCCATGCAACTTCCGAATAGCCTTTTTCGTACATGATAAGAGCCAGATCCGGTCCATCTCCGGTATAGGCGCCTCCACCCGACCAATCAGTATCCAGTACTTCAAAATGGGTACTATCTGTTTTTGATATACTGGAAACTCCATGGCTTCCTAAAAAAGCATTTTCTCTCAGCTCAGACAACAATACTTTTTCCATGGCTGGAGTACATGCATCGGCCCTCAATGCATCATATACCTGGATGGAATAAACATAATCCCTGAATCCATCCGGATATTCGGAAGCAAACCATTGTGCTTTTTCATCCCACAAATTTTTCTGTATACTAGAAATAATATTGTTTGCCTGATTGTTCCAATCATCCAGCTCAGATTGCTTTACCCCTACAGATCTCCCCATTTCAGCCAATTGTCTCAGGCTCCAGCTTCGTTCCGCATTTGGACTGACTACAAAATGTTCCCAGCCTGTACCCCTCATCTCCAGCATATTGTGCTGAAGACCATAGTCAATCAGGTTATTTTTCGATTTACGTTTTTCATTATTCAGGATCAATGTTCTGTTATATTCAAACAGTTCTTTATCCGGGGCTAAGAATTTAAAAATAGTACTTACAAGACAAGTAAAAGACCACGGACTATACGAATATTTCACTCCGATACCAGTTCCGTCAAGCGAAAAAGCATAATGTTCTTCCAAATCAATTTCAACCATTTTTTTTGCAAAACTCCTGACTTTTTCGTCAAGAATCAGGGTTACCATTCGGGGAATATAACCTGCATTATCCCAGACATAAGTACAAAATCCGCCACCATCCATACCTGAAGTCAGGAAAACCGGATTCAGTTCATAAGCCGGATTTTCATAAATACCAAGTAATCCTGTTATAATAGACCGTTTATAATAGTTTTCCAATCCTTCAATGTCTGTAGTAAGAGACGGAACATTTTTAGTGTATGTTTCCAATCTTTTTTCCCAGGCCTGATGAGTCTGTAATTCTAATTCTTCTGAATTGACCAGATCGGGAAGTTCTTTATCTTTTTTATTTATTATCACTATATATGACGACACCTCCAATTCCCCGGGTGCAATCAGCCGGGTTTCATTTTCTGAATATAACCCTATATTTGCCGATTCATTGGCCCATCTGTCCGGTTTATAATTCTCGGCTTTCGTCGTATTTGATCCGGGGGGACTAAATCCCCAATTATTCAGGGGGATTACATCAGGATTACCGGGAGTAAGTTCCGGATCTATCTTTATCATCACAGGAGTTGTTGCTCTATTTTTTATCGATATTTTTACCATGAATCCGGCCTGCCCGAATAAAGGGATTAGTTCGGATGTAACTCCCAGGGATATCAGTTTCCCGTTTTTCAAATGGTGATAGGTTCCGTACCTGATGATTTTGTCCGGAAACCAGATCCCTCCGGCATACACTAAACCTACATCTCCTTTCCCGTAACTGCCCACATCCTGAATTTTTCTTTCATCTGCGATAAAAGATAATTTAAACCGGAAATTTTTAGCTGCAAATGGAGGTGAATAAAATTCGTTTACTCCCATCACAGTATGATATTCCGGATTGACTGTCGTAAATCCGCTTGACACCCACACATGAGCCGGATCAGAAGTGATTTGTTCCAATTGCATGGAAAAATCTTTTAACTTGAATTTTTCAGAAGCTACTGATATAAAAGGAATCAGGATAAAGAGGATTAAATATCTGATTTTCATGATCTTAGAATAATGTAAATTATAAAAATTAAGATTGAGAAGATTCTAAAAGACTCTCTTTCAGAACCTTCTCAAATTTATTTATTGATTAATATCCCGGATTTTGCTTCAACTTTTCCGGTTTCAGACTTATTTGATCTGAAGGTATAGGGAATAAAATCATGTGATTTTCTATTTTGGCTGAAGGGGTATGAGATGCCGAGAAAAATGAGTTGAGATTATTTTTCAGGTAATCAATTCCCCTGAAACTTAAATCAAACCATCTATCGGCTTCACAAATAAATTCCTTCTGACGTTCCCTGGAAAGAGCATCATTCATTTGTTCCTTCGATAAACCTTCGGGTAAACCGGTAAGTCCGGCTCTATTTCTAACAGCATTTATCAATGGATATGCATCCTTCGTTTTCCCGTTTTGATTCATTGCATCTGCACATGTCAATAACACATCAGCAAAGCGTAATACAATAAAATCAGATGCTGAATAACCTGTGGAAGTCGTTTTTTGATCTAAGTATTTTTTAGTATAATAATATTGTATTAAATCAGATCCCACAAGAATTTTTATAGAATCGACAAGTTTTTTACGTTTATCCTCCTGGCTGAATGATGCAACAATTTTATCTTCAAGGTTGTAACTTCCGTCTCCATTATCGCTCGAAGTAACATTTGGAAGAATACCCCTTGAAAATTTAGGTAGCGTAGAATATGTTATCGGACAACTCTGATTATTAACCCGTTCGTAATTTAGTGCAAAAATCACTTCATCATTGATTGGCATATCCGGGTTATAGAGGTCTGCAACCTGGTCGAGCAACCTGTATCCACTATTATTAATTACATCAGAAAGGATTGTTACCGCATTTGTATAATCTTTTTTGTACAAATAAACTTTTCCCAGAAGAGATTTTACTGCAGCAGATGATACTTTACCTTTTGCTTTTGCTTTTTGCTGATCATTTCGTTCATTATCAATATTCTGGGCATCAACAAGATCCTTGATAATAAAATTGTAAGTTTCATCCATTGAAGCGCGCGACACATTATATGCCTCCCCAAGATCAGACAGTTCTTCAGAATAAAGAGGTACACCTCCATATACTCTTACCAGATTGAAATAAGTCAATGCTCGGATAAATAAGGCTTCATGTATAAAAACTTTTTGAGAAGCTTCACTTACTTGCGAATTTTTAATTCTGGAAATTACCATGTTGGTATAAGTTATTGTCTGGTAACAAACCTGCCAAAAAGACCTGAGGTTCAATGAACTGGTTGGTACCGCACAAATATCGAACATATAAATATCCATGGTGTTGTTATATGGATGAACAAATGTATTATCGGTCGTTATCTCATTGATTACCATCAGATAAGGAACTTGGCTTTGCAGCCTTAAATAACAGCCATTGAGAGCTACCTGAAAATCAGCTTCCGTATGATAAAATTTATCATAAGAAAGGGTTGCCGGATTGGTTCTATCAAGAAAAGAATCCGAACAGCTCGTCAACAAGAATACGGACAGAACCAGGCTATATATTATATATTTCATGATATTAAGATTTATAAATTAGAAACTTAAATTTAAGTTTATTGAATATATTCTTGACAATGGGTAAGTTCCATTATCGACTCCGAACTGAGCTCCTCCCTGATATCCATTTTTGGTATTTGCCTGAGGATTAAATAATGGATAGGATGTGAAGGTATATACATTTTGAACACTCAAGGCTACACGAAGATCGGCCAGCTTCATTTTGGAGCATAACTGTGATGGCAGATTATATCCAAGTGAGATATTCCTGATCCTGAGGTACGAAGCATCATAAACAAAATAGGATTCGTTCCAGTGACGTGCACCCGTAACTCCGGCAGAAGCATACGCCAAATGGTGCCCTGTCTCTCCCTTACGGTACCTATCATCGTAAAAACTCTGTAAAGTATTTTGAGCCGTCATCATTAAAGATCCTGACCTGAGAGCTGTTATAACTTTTGAAGCACCTTGACTTCCATCCAGGATAAAACCAAAATCAACATTTTTGTATTTTAACGAACTGGTCAATCCATAAGTAAAATCGGGTAAAGCATGCCCCATCGGCTGAAGGTCGTCCGTATTAATTATGCCATCTTTATGATAGTCTTCAATCATTGGATCTCCGATAACAGAATTACCAGGTTTTGCATAAGTATCAAGTTGTTCCTGAGTTTCAAAATTTCCGATTACTTTATAAGAATAAATCTGGAACATCGGCTTTCCTTCAATAATACGTAATGCCGATTCAAATCCTGATCCGTAAAAGTCGGCATCATATCGGATATCTCCGGTTGAAGTAAACACGTTATCCACTTTATTATTGATCTTGGTAAATGTCAGGTTAGTAGTCCAGTTCCAGTCTTTTGTATGAATATTTATGGTATTCAAAGCCAGTTCGATTCCTTTATTGGTCATATTTCCCACATTATCAAACAAAGAAGAAGACACTCCGTTTTCAAGCGGCAAACTACGGTAGAGCAACATATTCTCCGTTTTCCGGATAAAATAATCAGCAGTCAGATTGATGCGGCTATCAAATAAGCTAAGATCAACTCCAAAATCCAACTGACGATTGGTTTCCCATTTCAGGTTCCGGTTTTCAATAGTAGATGGCATAAGCACCATACCACTCCCTGCAGCCCCTGAATTTATTGGCCCGTATGTATATAGTTTGCTAAAATCCACATTACCCTGCCATGCATAAT
>JAVBUX010000130.1:0-5536 GCA_031554915.1 Bacteroidales bacterium
TTGCCTAAAAACTTCATTAACATTTATTCATTATTTAAAAAAGATTGATCGAGATGAAAAAAGAGTGCTGAAAAGAAAATCAAAATCAAGATGTAATATTGATGATTATATTTTGCCTCTACACGATAATCTTGTAATGGAATATTTAAATAAAAGATTACTAGAACTTTTCTTTTCATTAAAAGATGAAAAATTGAACGAATTTTATTCCTATATTTCAGATTTCTCATATGAAGAAACGATATCAGAATCTCAATAATTCATAAGTTTCCATAAGTTCTTCTTGTCTTAAACCAAGATATTTTCTTGTAGTTTTGATGTCACTATGGTTGAATAACTCTGACAGTTTAACTAATGCCATCTCCGCATTATCACCAGCATTATTATATACAGCTCGTCCGAACGACTTTCTGCAGGAGTGTGTTGAGAAATTATTAATTTTGAGGTTATATTTGGATTTAACTTCTTTCAAAATAACATTTATCCTTTGGATAGAATAAACACAGTTCTTTTGGCTCATAAAACAATGGGCTGAAATACTGGGTGGGGCAATTTTATCATAACAATCCTGAATATGTTTTTGAAGTTGAGAATTAATTTTAATTATTCTCTTTTTGCCTGTTTTCTTTTCAATAATTTCAAAAGTATCAGATTCTAATAATTGTTGGAAAGTTAGAGAAAGAAGGTCAGAAATTCTCAAGCCGAAAAAACAGCCACAGGCTACTAACAGAGAAATTTTATAATTTTGGTCATTGTATAATTTTCTGACCAAATTTAACATGGTATTCCATTCTAAGAAATCGCTTGTTGTATTTGAAAATTTCAAGCTCATAACATTCAGTTTTATATGTTTTTAATTAATAGTGAACGTTTAATTTTTTGCAGCATGTGAATAGATTATTTATTGTATTGATTATCTGTTGTTTATAGAATAATATTCAGATATTATAGAAGTGAATATTCGGATTTGACCCGATTTTGATAATCATGGGTTCTTTCAACTACATCATCAATGATCCCAACCAACTCATCAAAATAGACACCCTCGATTTCTTGCACTACCCCGCCAGACAAATCGGTTAAAGTAATATCAAATAAATCTGCACCGTGATTGTAAGTCACCACAACCCAACCCCGATATTTAAAACCTTGTACTTTGAATTTAAGACCATCGGTTATTGTGGTGGGTTGGTGGAAGCCCCAAGAGAATACTATCATTGATTGGGTTCTGAGTATTGATAGGATATAATTAGCCATTTTCATACTTCAATTAATTTAAAATGGTGATTAGGTTTTCATATCGGAACGAACGCCATGCTTGTTCTTCAATGTCAAAATAGGCTTGACAATTAAAGTGTCTACGAGGCTCACCAAACCCCACCACATTATTGATAACCACTTTATCCAATAATGTTCCGAAAGCTTCCCTAAGCTCACCATTTTTCTTCATATAGATAAAGTGGGCTGTTCCATTCATCAGTTTCATTTGTAGTAATTCTACCAATGAAGATGTATTTAATGATTGGTTGAGATTATAACCTTTCAAGACCATTACTTTTGCTCTATCTAATATAGACAGTTGATTGATTGTTGCTTTCATATCTAAATCTATTATTGATTAGAATTTACGTTTGATATTTTGGGGTTCACCCCACCCATTGAGTTGGTAGGTCTTTTTGATAGCTTCTTCAAATGTAAAACAGTTCGTAACCTTTTGTGCTGATGCACTACCAGTTTCTTCATTTACATAATCGTAACACCAAATAGCCCATGTATTGTAATTTCGTCCAAAAAAGTGTAATCCAACTTTTGCTTTCATTTTGATTTATCTTTCGTTATTAATTATACAACAAAGATAATTGCATATATTTAATATATGTAATATTAAATGTTATTTAAAGTTAATAATATGACATTTATTTAATTTCTGTCATAAACAATTTATATTTGCAGTTAAATATTATGTTATGGAGGAAGAAAAGAAAAAGCAAGAAAGGTCTGTAGTCCATTTGTATGTCAAATCAAACGACACTCATCATTATTTTGGTTCAATTGCAAATATTTTTGAATATTTTAATTCTCAAGACATTGGAATTTCGTTTGGGTCTTTGAGAAATTATGTTGTATCTCCGACAAAACCTTATGAAAATGCTAAGATTATCATAAGGAAGGGGATTTTGCTGGCAAAGCCAAAGAAAAACCTCACAGAAAAACTTGGCAAAGAATAAGTTACCTTATGGTTGGGTCTGTTGTTTTCGGTGGGATTAGTGCAATTAGTCAGGTATGGTTATTTACAATATAACTTGCTTTTAATTAACCGCTTACTAATATTTATCTTCCTGCAATTACATTAATTAAAACTAACTAGTTGACTTGTATATATTAACCATTTATTATTTTGGAATCCCCTTCCAGTATTTTTTCATCGATTCAGATATTTTTCGTTTGGTAGCTTCATTCACTTTTACATGATATCGAGGGTTTTTATTGCCTTGCTTAGCTAATGACATTTTTCTTTTTGTCTTATCACTCACTTTCCGAGTTGTCCTTTTTGGTTGTTTCATATTCTTCTTTCAATATAAATATGAACTAAATTGAGAGAATATGAGCTTTTATGAACTATTTTTTGAAAAAGTTAAAAACTACCTGGAAAAATTCTGATGAGGCTGGGTTCATGTAAAAAACGGCCCACCCCATTACAGTTCAATGTAGTTCAAAACAATACGAGATGGGATACCTCAGAGGCGGGTGTGTAGTAGGTAGGCAAACGTTGCTTGTTGCAAATCCTTAGGACGATGCAACAAGCAACAATTTTCTTATATCATTCTTAAGATATCTTGACTTTAGGAATTGGCTTAGATTGTTATTATTCAGCAATTTAATTGAATCTCAAAAAGAAAGGGCTTTGAGGTCTATACCTGAAATGCAGTCAATTATTCCTGTCTTCAAAAAAATCAAACAGATTAAAAGGAAAATTCCATATTGGAAGTCTACCACTAATTTTGTATCTTTCAATCTTGGAATCATTCAACAAATTCGAATCAAAGTGTTTTGGGTATGCAACCAAATGATAATGCGTGTCATTTGAATCTTCAATTTTAGTCTTGTCAAAAGAATAAAAACCTCTCTTCGCCATTAGTAAAAAAGAAGATATATAATTTCTTAAAGCGAGTTCTTCAAAGATATTAGAATCAAGATAAATTCCAATAATGTCTCTAAGTCTCGGATTAATGATAATATCATTATCAGAATATACTTCTGGTAAAGTAGATATGACTTCTATATTATGTTCATTCATAATATTGTTTTCTTTGATAGCATTAGGCAACACTCCTCCTGCACTTGCAACATGAATAGGCTTAGAGTCTATATCGAATACAAACCAATCAATATCGTTTGTAAACATTTCAATTTCTGAATATGCCATTATTCAAAAGTTATTTTACAGTTATCACATATTGGAACTATTTGATTTGTTCTTGGTCTTCTTGGATTAGAAAATTGAATAGTATTCAATTCGATATGATGATTTAATCGCTTTAATAATTTATCAGAGGCATTAACCTCGGCACAACATCCGAGAGGGTTTCCATTTATGACTTGATATAAATTTCCTTGTGTCATCAGTTGCTTATATAAAATTCTATGAATATTGGAATAACAGGCTCTACTTCTATCTATTTTCCATACTCTCCCATATTCAGCTCCAACAACAACAGCAGGATAAGGTCCTCCCGTTTTTTGTAATTTCAATGAATATTTTGTAGTTTTATCTTCTAATTTTCTTGAAGCCATTTCTAACTGTTTTTTTAATAAAAACTATGTTGTTGCTTGTTGTAAATCTCTATTGAAATGCAACAAGCAACAAATCAAAAAGAATATTCTGAACTATCTCTCTTTTTAATAATTAATAATCAAAAGTAATATGTATATTATTTGTGTAGATTTAGTGATAGAAATATTACAACCAGCAACAAACAGAAGCAGCAAAAGTAATATGTTATATATTTGCAGAATATATTGGAATATTCTTTTTGTTTATTTTAAACAAATCAGCATCATCGGTCACTATTTTCCAAAGGCTCGGGACGGGAAGAGAATGGTGGTATCTCGCTAATTCAATATAATAACTATCATTAAAATCGCTTTCTCCAAAATATTCTAAAACGTTTGGAAATTGAATAGCATTGAAATTATCGCTTATGCGCTCAGCACATTTCAGTATAGTATGAATACAACTTTTAATACTGTCAGTTACTGTTTTGAATTCAGGAGTTTTATAATAAATCTTTTTACGCAATTCGGAATCTTTTATACCTGCATAATTACTTGAATTTTTAGATTTCCATATCCCGAATTCGATATTAATATAAGAATTGGCAAACTCAGACAAAACAAGTGGCGTTATAATTATAGCAGCTCTATTTTGAAGTATTTTCTGATAAAAATCAGAATAAACTTTCTGTTTCTTCTTGTGAGAAGAAATAATTGGGGCAAAAAGAAACATCCAAATATTGTTGTCAAAGAAAAATACATCCCCCGATTTAGGTTCATATTTTTGAATGTCAAAAATTATATCACTCATCTCCTAGCTCTTCTGTTATTATATCTTTAGCCTCATCATCTTTTTTGTCTTCAAAAAAGACTTTAGCATTTGCAATGACACTATTAAACCTCGGCATGTCTTCTTCATTTACATTTATAATTGAGAAAGACTCTCTTAGTTGAGGACTAGTGTATTTACTGTAAAGTTGTCCTATTGCAGTATTTAGAAATGCAGTAATGATAAAATTGACATTTTGAAAATCAAGAACTACATATAATCCTTTCGTAAGGGCATCATCTATTTTTTTGAAAATAGCATTTCCTTTTTCTGGATTAATTGCAGAATCTCCAGATATTTCATCATATACACGTATTAAATACTTGTTTTCTGACATATTTCTAATAATTATAATTCTATTTTATTTGAACTTTCGTATGCAAAACAGTACGAAGAATCATCATTTAAGTTAAATTCAATAGTAATAATCGTGCCTGGAAAAGGTGGAATAAAACGCTTTTCAAAAATATTTTCGTTTTCAAGTTGGACAAACCCATCAGCAGATAAGATTTGTATTCTACCATGATTTAGTTTAATAAATTGCTTAATGATTCCAAAACCTAAGCCCCCAGGAATATTATCTTCTTTCTTTTTTGTTGTATGAGAATCTACCATAGCCCATTCAATGGCATCAATCCCAGATTTGTTGAGATTTAAAAATTCATTCACATTCTGTTTTATAGTTCTTCCTAAATCAACAATAGTTAAATCCAATGTGGGAAGTTCCTTATTTGGATAATACTGTCCACAGGAATAAACAAATTCACAATCTGTATGTATGAACGCATTAGTATATATTTCAAAAATGCTATTAAGCATTTCAATTCGAACATTCTTGCTCAACTGAGGGAAATCAGGTTTTCCCATCACATCTTGTATCTTTTCTTTTATGAACTGAATATCCGATTTTTCATTTTTACTATATTTTATAGT
>JAVBUX010000137.1:0-5673 GCA_031554915.1 Bacteroidales bacterium
TTTATGATAATCATTGGGGGATATGTATAAATGGTAAATGACGATAAATATTCGAATCGTGATGAGAGATATCAAAATGATAAAATGGATATCCTCTTCCAGGTAATGGATAACGAGAATGATGTCACGCTAACTGATGGAAAAGGAATCGTACTTAGAGTGAGTGACTCATATGAAGAGCATTATGATGTAACAAAAGATGCTATACAGGGGCGGTCAGTTTATGATTTGGAAAAAAAAGGAGTATTCAAGCCATCTGTTACAAGTGTTGTTTTAAAAGAAAGAAAAAAAGCAACAATAATGCAAAAAAATCTGGCCGGTCATAATGTATTGACAACAGGAGTTCCCATTTTTGATGAAGACGGTGATATTGCATACGTAATAAGCTTCAACTCTATTGATATAGCAGATGTAACTACCGTACAAGATAAATATGAAAAATTAAGTGAATTATTATGTGAATATAATAACGAAATTAACCATTTGCGATTGAAAGACATTACCAATAAGGAACTTATTGCTAAAAGCAAAGTGATGCTTGACATTTGCGAACTCATCTCTCAAGTTGCTGACACGGATGCCAATGTTTTAATTACTGGAGAAACCGGTGTTGGCAAAAGTATGATCGCAAAATTCTTGCATGAGAGTAGTAATAGAGTAAAAGGTCCTTTTATTGAGATCAATAGTGGCACAATTCCTCCAAGTCTGATCGAGTCTGAACTGTTTGGTTATGAAAAAGGTTCTTTCACAGGTGCTGATAAGAACGGTAAAATCGGAAAAATCGAGTTGGCAAACAAAGGGACTTTATTTCTTGATGAAATAGGTGAACTTCCTCTTGACATGCAGATCAAATTCTTACAGACGATTCAGAGCAAATACATTACTAAAATTGGAGGATTGGAAAAAATAACTGTTGACTTTAGATTGATAGCAGCAACAAATAAGGATTTGAAACAGTGTATAAAGAACAATCTATTTAGAGAAGATTTGTATTACCGATTAAATGTTATCCCGATACATGTTCCACCATTAAGAGACAGAACAGAAGATATTGTTCCTTTGGTGATGAGTTTCCTTGAAAAATTTAATAAACGGTATAATAAAAATATAACATTAACATCAGATGTCTATAGAATATTGGAAAAGCAACAATGGCCAGGGAATATACGGCAGGTTGAAAATTTAATTGAAAGAATAGTTGTTACGGCAAAGGATAATATTATCGACATCGATGATCTACCTACAGACGTTGAAATCAATAATTTTAGAAGCAATAACAGTATAAATGGTAACGGTCCTTTAAGTGATATGTTAGAGGAGTATGAAAAAGCAATATTTGAAGGTACATTCAATAAATATAAAACCAGCGTTGCTGTAGGGAAAAAATTAGGTATCAGTCAAACAACGGCAGCACGTAAATTGAGAAAATATATACCTCACTATACTGAAATGAAAGATTAATCAAATATGAATACTAGTCAAGATTGACTAGTATTTGATGAAGTAAAAATAGATTATGTCCACATAGTAATTTGTTAGTAAAAATTTACCATAATCAAATAATGATTTTTCAACAATAGATGCTATATATAGCATCTATTGTCAAAATATCTTATTTATTTTTAATATGGCACAGCATTTGCATCATATAAAAGAGATTACATAGGGATCAAAATATAAAGGTAATTTTGAAAGGAGAAAAAATGAAGGTTGCAATTGTGGGAGGTGCTGGAAGAATAAGTTTGGCATCGATATATGATTTAATTGAAAGTGAAGATGTTGCGAAAATTTTATTAATTGATATTCTTGAGGAAGCATTACAGAAAAGAAAGGAATTGGTCAATTCAGATAAAATTTCAACTAAAGTTGTAGACTTGAAGGATACTGAAAAATTAGCGGAAGCTTTTAGCGGATGTGATGTCGTATTAAACGGTGCTGGTGTTTTTTGGAATGTTGATGTCATGAAAGCATGTTTGATCTCTAAATCAAACTACACCGACTTCGGTGGACTTTTTCATTATTCACTAGAGCAGTTAAAAATGCATGACGAATTCAAAGCGTCTGGAATAACTGCTATTGCCGGTTCTGGGAGTGCTCCTGGATACATCAACATTATGACTAAATACGCAGTGGATAGAATGGATACAGTAGATACTATTTTACTCCTTGATGCAGTTATGAACCTAGGAGCAAGTGGGTATAAATTTAGTGCATCCTATCAATTAAATTCTATTGTTGAGGAATTCACAAAAGGACCGATGGAGTTTCTTGACGGGGAATGGATCGAAGGAAAACCTTTTTCTGGGAAAATTAGTGTAGATTTACCTGAGCCGTACGGAAAGATGGATTTATACAACACACTTCATTCCGAGGTTGCTACAATGCCACTTGCTTTCAAGGAAAAAGGGATAAAGAACGTTGCATTTAAACTTGCGATGCCAGCTGACTTTACTGAAAAATTAAGATTTTTGGTCGAAAATGGAATGGCTTCAAAAGAGCCTATAAATATTGATGGTAAAGAAGTAATCCCAAGGGATGTGCTATTGGAAATCTTCGAAACTAAACCTGGAACAGTATCAAATAAAAAACCAGCAGATATAAAGCTAGTCAGAGTAATCGTAACAGGGACAAAGGATGGTAAAAATGTGGAATATGAACTGGACAGCAATACTGCATTGTATGAATGGGGGCTTAGCAATGGTCATTTTACTGTCGGTTTTCCCGGGGCTGTAACGGTTAAAATGTTAGGACGCGGCCTAATAAAGGAAAAAGGTGTTTATGCCGGTGAAAGTGTTATCGATACTGATTATTACTTCAAAGAACTAAAAAAAAGAAATATGGTTTTTACAGTTAAAACAGTAGAAGAAATATAAAACAATAATTGTATACGGGAGGTTTATTTGCCTGTATGCAATTATTTTTTTAGACGGTATAGTTGATGCAGCTGGAACAATATATCAAAAGAGGTGCAATAATGAAAAAGATTTTGATTCTGTCTATTGTAATGATGATTTTTACAACGGCTTGCGGAAATGGTAGTAGTGATGTAAGTGATAACAATAACAGCAAAGGCAGAAAAGCATATGCATCCAGAACGGCACTAGTTTTTGATGGTATAAGTATAGATACCGGAATACTAATAAATGGTACACAGCTAGCAGAAGGTAAAAAAATCAAATATGTAAATGCTTATAAAAATGGACAGGTTTATATTCATTCAGAATATAAAAAAGATGGTCACAATATTTCAAAGACTATGATTTTGACTAATGACGCATATTATACATTGTTGCCTGAAGAAAAAACAGGTATAAAACAAAATCCTGATTCAGCTGGAAGATATATGAAAGAGAATATGATAGTCAGCATAATAGAAAATTCTAAAGAAGGGTTTATAGATTCAGGAAATATGGAAATTGAAGATAAATATTATGAGTATGAGGAGTTCTCCGATCCACAAAACAAAGACTCAGCGAGAATGCGGTTTTGCTTTGATGATAAAAAGTTAATTGCATTGGTTGCAGTTGCAAAAAGTAACAAGGATAATGAAAAATATGGCATTTGGCTGATTGACGACATTAGCGGTAATGTTGATGACCGTCTTTTTGAAGTGCCTACTGATTATAAAATCAGTAAAAAATAATATTTACTTACATTCAGTACTAATCCAATAAATAATTGCAAACTGGTTTACCGATTTCTAAAATGCAATATCTGTCTTGAAAGTCATAAGTAATAATCAGGTATTATTACTTCAATATGCCATATTTTATTATAAATTTGCATATAAACTATTTATTTTTATTGGCATAGTTATTGCAATTAAATATAAAGTAAGAGCCATTTTCGTGATTATAAAATAAATATGAAAGGAAGATCAAAATGAATAAAGAAAATACAGCAGATAGAACGCCTTGGACAAAGGGATGCACCGAGCGGATAAATAAATTACGTGATGCTTATATGGAGTGTGAACCGGAAGTTGATATCGAGCGTGCATTATCATATACAAATACATACAAAGAAACAGAAACAGATAGTTATATTATTAGACGGGCAAAAGCCCTTTATAATTATTTCAATGACCGGTCTATTAAAATATTTCCTGATGATTTAATCGCAGGTACATATGGCAAAACGCCAAAGGCTGCAGTTGTCTATCCTGATATATCTTGGCGGTGGATCGTAGAAGAATTGGATGGATTTGAAACAAGAGCGCAGGATCCATATAACATCAGTGAAGAAACCAAACAAATAATGCGAGAAGAAATATTTCCATACTGGGACGGTCGTTCAATACAGGATTACTGCTGTAACAATATAGATGACGGAACGCTCAAATCATTAATGGAAGATACCAGCATAATTTCATGTATCCATACTGAGACGGGAGTTGGTGAGTTTTCTCCTGGATATGGAAGCATGCTTTTTGAAAAAGGATTTAAAGGAATAGAAAAAGAGGCTAGAAAAAAATTGGATAGCATAAGTGATTTTGACGGCGATGCACATGAAAAATCACAAGTTTATAAAGCAATAATCATTTCATGTAAGACAGCACAACTTATCGCCAGTAGATATGCCGACGAAGCACGAGAAATGGCAGCTGGCACAAAAGATGAAGCAAGGAAGGCGGAATTAATAAAGATGGCTGGTATATGTGACAAAGTTCCATATAATCCACCAGAGACATTTGCTGAAGCGATTCAGTTTGTATGGCTAAGTCAATTGCTAATATGGAGTGAAGAAGGCGGATCATCAATATGTATTGATCGGCCGGATCAATATCTTTATTCTTTTTACAAAAGAGAAAAAGATGCCGGAACACTAACCGATATTAATGCACAAGAATATATTGAGGCGTTGTGGATCAAAATGGCAGAAGTAATTTTATTCCATTCTGAAGCTGCAGCCGAGATATTTGCAGGTTATCAGGCTTTTCATGGATTAACAATAGGAGGAACAGACAAAAATGGAAAAGATGTGTGCAATGAATTGTCTATTATGATGCTTCAGGCAACCATGGATGTTGGCTTGAATTCTCCTTCTGTAAATGTGCGGATAGATGAAGATACACCTGAGGACTTTATTGAGAAATTGTTTGAACTTGTAAAAATGGGGATAGGTCAACCAGCTATCTATTTTGATAGTACAGCAGTAGAAGTAATGAAAAATGTTGGGGCAACACAGGAAGATGCTAACAACTGGTGCATAGGAGGATGTATCGAACCTCAGATACCAAGCAAGATGCATAGATGGGACGAAGGTGGAAGATATAGTTTTGCTGCAGCAGTCGAATGGGCATTATTCAATGGTTATAGCAAAGTCTATGATAAAGATTTTGGACTTAAAACCGGAGATGCCAAAGATTTTAAAACTTTTGAGGAATTCAAAGAGGCAGTAAAAAAACAAACTGCATATCTAGTAAATAGTGTTGTCAAATTGTGTAGGCTGGCAGAAAATGCTCATAGGGTAAGGCTCCCTAAACCAATGTTGACTACCATGACGGAAGGATGTCTTGAAAGCGGGAAAGATACTATGAATGGCGGGGCCATATACAATCTTGGTCCGGGAATTGAGACAACCGGTCTTGCTGATCTATCTGATTCATTGATGGCAGTAAAAAAACTTGTTTATGATGAGGGGAAAATAACTATGGAAGAACTATTAAATGCC
>JAVBUX010000321.1:0-22749 GCA_031554915.1 Bacteroidales bacterium
ATAAAGATATTCCTTATCTTGCGGAAAAATTGATGGAAATGTATGCATTTCCTGTCAAAAATTATCTATCTGTAAAATAATAAATTATGAGTTATTTAGGTTTCATCAGGGTAGCGGCTGCAATTCCGGAACTTAAAGTTGCCGACTGTAAGTTTAACGCCAAAAAAATTGAAAAATTATTACACCAGGCTGTTGAAAAAGAGGTGGAAGTTGTCTGTTTCCCGGAACTTTCCATTACAGGATATACCTGTGGAGATCTATTTTTACAAAATATACTTATAAGAGAAGCTGAAGAAGCCATTGAAGAGCTGGTATATGAGACCGCCGATTTGCCTGTCACCTACATCATAGGGGCGCCTGTCAGAATAAAGGATTGCCTCTTCAATTGTGCTATTGTATGTTCAACAGGAAGAGTCAGAGGAGTCGTTCCTAAATCGTTCCTGCCTAACAATTCCGAATTTTACGAAAAGAGATGGTTCAATCCTGCTCCAAAAGATTTTCCAATAGAAATGTACTATGCCGGGTATGGTGTTGCATTCGGAACTAATCAGATCTTCGGTTCGGACAATAAAAAATTTGCTATCGAGATCTGTGAAGATTTATGGGCCCCCATACCTGTGAGTTCTCGTCATGCTTTAGCCGGAGTAAACCTGATATTCAACCTGTCTGCAAGCAATGAGTTGACCGGAAAAAATGAATATCTCAATGCATTGGTCCGCCAACAATCGGCCCGCTGCATTGCAGGATATGTTTATGCTTCTGCCGGTTGGGGGGAATCAACTACCGATATTGTTTTCTCAGGCAATGGAATGATATATGAAAATGGCAATTTACTTGCCGAATCTGAACGGTTCAAACCGGGAGATCAGTTAATTATCAGCGAAATAGATTTAGAGCGATTAGGTAATGACCGTTTGCGTTCGAGTTCTTTCCGGGATTCTGCTACTAACACCAAAGACTATGTCAATGTGGAAATTTCCGTTATGGAGGAAATAAACTGGGATGAAAATGGGAAAATAGAAAGGGATCCTCTTAAATTGCACCGAATTATTAATCCTTTTCCATTTATTCCAACCGATGATCTCTATGAAAAATCTTGTATGGAAGTTTTTTCCATACAGACTTTTGGACTGGCCAAGCGTATCCGGCATACCAATATGGAGACATCGATAATCGGTATTTCAGGAGGACTTGACTCGACGCTGGCATTATTGGTTTGTATCAATACTTATGACAAACTGGGTATTTCCAGAGATAAAATAGTTGGGGTAACCATGCCTGGGTTTGGCACTACCGGCCGCACTTATAACAATGCCATCCTTTTGATGCAAGCTCTTGGAGTGACTATCCGTGAAATTGACATAAAAGCTGCATGCGAACAACACTTCAAAGATATTAATCACAATCCGGAAATACACGATATTACATACGAAAATTCACAGGCACGGGAACGTACACAAGTATTAATGGATATCGCCAACCAGATGAATGGGATGGTTATTGGTACCGGCGACATGTCGGAACTCGCTTTAGGATGGGCCACTTACAACGGTGATCACATGTCTATGTATGGAGTAAATTCCGGTGTACCCAAAACATTAGTACGCCATTTGGTGAAATGGGTTGCAGAAACACAGGCCGACCAGAAGACATCTTTGATATTGAATGATATTCTCGATACTCCTGTAAGTCCGGAACTGCTCCCTTCTCAGAATGGAGTAATCAGCCAATGTACCGAAGAGATCGTCGGTCCATACGAACTTCACGATTTCTTCCTTTACTATACCATCCGTTTTGGCTTTACTCCGGAAAAAATTCAATACCTGGCAAAACAGGCATTTGGAGAGAAATATTCCTCTGAGATCATTTCCAAATGGATGAAAACATTCTATAAACGATTCTTCAGTCAACAGTTCAAACGTTCATGCCTTCCCGATGGACCCAAGGTAGGATCGATTAATTTATCTCCAAGAGGAGATTGGCGAATGCCTAGTGATGCCAGTGACGCCCTTTGGATTATGGAGTGATTTTATTATCTTTGTCCCTTGAAATAAAAATTCGATCACGAAAACGATTTTTATGACGAAATTGTTCAAATTCAAAATAGGACTGATAATCATTGGATTAACTACTATATTATCCAGTTCTTCAAAGACTACAATAGCAAAAGAGGTTACCGTTGAAACGGTTTCCATCATCGGAGTCGGGGATGTTATGCTCGGGTCTAACTACCCATCAAACAAAAATCTACCAGTTAATGATGGCAAAGATTTATTAAAAAACGTAAAAAGCATACTTTCGGATGCGGATGTCACTTTCGGTAATCTGGAAGGTTGTATTCTTAATTCCGGAGGAAATCCCAAGCCTTGTAAAAAAGGATGTTACTTTTTCCGTCAGCCGGAACGCTACGTTAATTACCTGCTGGATGCGGGCTTTGACGTAATGAACATTGCAAATAACCACATGGGCGATTTCGGACAAGTGGGTCGTGATAATACTGTTAAAGTTTTAAAAGAGTCTGGTTTAGCCTATGCCGGCTTAAAAGATGTCTGCGAAACTTCTGTTTTTGAGCGCAACGGAATCAAGTATGGTTTTTGTGGATTTGCACCAAATACAGGTACTGTACGAATTACAGACATAGAATATGCAAAAAAGCTGGTCAGCGGACTGGATAGTATATGTGATGTAGTGATCGTATCGTTCCATGGTGGAGCCGAAGGTCCTAAATTCAATCGGGTGACAAAGAAATCCGAAACATTCTACGGAGAAAACCGGGGTAACGTATATGAATTTGCACATGCCGTAATCGACGCAGGAGCAGATGTTGTCTTTGGACATGGTCCACATGTAATACGTGCTGCAGAACTTTATAAAGACCGTTTTATCATCTATAGCTTGGGGAATTTTTGTACTGCCGGCACATTTAGCATCAATGGAATCAGCGGTTATGCGCCTATGGTAAAAGTTATTACAGATAAAAAAGGAAAATTTCTCTCCGGACAAATTTTTTCAGCTCTCCAATTGGATAAGACCGGGCCTGTTTTAGATGAAAAACAATCTGCGGCAAAAGAGATACAACGTCTGACCAAATTTGATTTTCCTGAAACTCCATTGGTTTTCACAGAAGATGGAAAAATAGAAAGACGTAACGTACTTGCTCTTTCTGAGAATATGTCTATTTTTGAAAATGCTACATTAATCAAACAAGGTTCATTTTTGGCTTTTTCCGACTCAATAAAACAAGATTCAATCTCTTCGATAAATAAACTGGCCGAACAAATTATTGAATTTTCCAAGCAATATTTAGGATCTCCTTATCGCAGAGGCTCTAAAGGGCCTAACAGTTTTGATTGTTCCGGGTTCACACATTATGTATATAGCCACTTTGGATATCAGTTAGGAGCTAGTTGCCGGGATCAAATACTTGAAGGTGAAAAAATAAACAAAACCGAATTAAAACCCGGAGACCTGATCTTTTTTAAAGGCCGTAATTCTAAATCAAAATATACAGGACATGTTGGTATTGTGATTTCAAATGAATCTGAGGGCAATATCGAATTTATACACGCCTCATGTAACAGGGGAATAAAGATAGAAGAACTGGAGAAGTCTGATTATTATCAAAAAAGATATATAACGGGATTAAGGGTCCTTAAGAACGAAAATAATCTTTAATAAAACACTTATTTTTATACCGTTTTATCATTAATCTAATATCTCCAAATTATTTAGGGATTAAAATTTTAATAAAATCAATGTTTATCAATGCTACGGGATACTATATCCCTGGAAAAAGAATACCCAATAATTATTTTTCAGAAGTAAATGGTTTAACCGACGAGTGGATACTTCAACGCACGGGAATATCATCGCGCTCTAAGGCTACATGCGAAGAAACCATGAATATGATGTGCTCTGAAGCCGTTAAAAACGCTATCAGTAAACTTCCATACAACATCAAAGAAGTGGATCTTATCATTTTTGCTTCATATTCACCTTCAGATACAGTAGGAACCACAGCCCATATTATTCAACGGGAATTTGGCATTGAGAATGCAAAATCCTTTCTGATATCATCAGCATGCTCTTCTGCAATTAACGCGATGGAGATTATTCGTTCGTTCTTCCAGACCGGACTGGCCGGAAAGGCATTATTAATTTCTGCCGACAGAAATTCCACCTATTGTAATGAAAACGACCCGGCTTGCGGTCACCTCTGGGGAGATGCTGCTTCCGCAATTTTCTTTTCGAAAGAGAAATATAAGGATAATGAGCCTGAAGTAACAGATATTATCACACAAGGTCTGGGGCACATCGGGAAAGGCCCTGGCGGAGTCACTTTGGATCCGAAAGAAGGGATCCGGATGCCGGATGGAAAGGATGTATTTGTCCAGGCATGCACTTACATTGCAAAAAACACAAAAAAGATTCTTGAAAAAAATAATCATAACTTATCCGATCTCTCCTATTTTATCGGACACCAAGCCAACATGCGTATATTGAGCCATGTTGCCAAAGAATTAGAGCTTCCTGAAGAAAAAATCCTTAGTAACATTCGTGAATTGGGGAATACAGGCTCTGTAAGCTCTATATTAGTGTATGCCCAGAACTTTCATCGATTTAAACCGGGGAATATTATCTGCATTTCCGTATTCGGAGGAGGGTATTCCGCAGGAGCCTGTTTGATTCAAAATTAATTCCATATTAAGACTATTCGAACGATTGTTTTTCGTATTTTTGTCTTCTATAAGATACAAATTCTTAAATCTTAAGCCACATGAATATCTTCAGAAACAATTTTTGGAAAACATACAGTGCATCCATACTGTTCTTTGTTTTAATATCTGCATGTACACCCAATAAATTGGAATTAAATTCTCCCGATCAAACAAAAAAATTAATTCTTTCCACAGAAAAAGGATTGCAATACAGCTGTGAATTTGATGGACAACCGGTTATTACCTTATCAGATATGGGATATCAATTGGATTCTCTACGAAAAATTCCGGATATCAACTGGACATTCCGGAAATTATCTGAGACGCAGCACGACTCCATCTGGAAACCCTTGTGGGGAAAACGTTCTGAAGTGCCGGACAAATACAGAGAAATAATTATTGGAGCAACAGCTCCGTCTGCATCGACCTCTCCTATAAAAAGACTCCAGATCCAGATTCGGCTCTACAACGATGGTCTGGCTTTTCGTTATATTATTCCCGAAGGAGAGCCTGTTGATGCTGATTCAGAATTAACCCGATTCAATTTTTCCAGCGATCCGACTGTCTGGTTTTACAACGGAGAATATCCGAACTATGGACCGGTTCTGTTAAGCGAAGTGGACTCTATCCGTCCTTCGAATGTTACATTGAAAATGTCAGATAGTCTTTATCTCTGTATCCATGAAGCAAATCTGACAGAAGGTGCCCCTCTGGTATTTCAGTCAAAGAAAGGAGAAACTAGTCTTGGAATTGCTTCGAAAGCAGGAGTACAAGGCCAGCTGAAAGCAGGATATACTTCGGCCTGGCGGGTAGTCATGGCAGGAAAAACACCAGGGGCATTAGTTGACTCCCATCTTTTGGAATTACTCAATCCGGATCCTCAGATGGACTTTTCCTGGGTAAAACCAGGAGTCGCATTATGGGACTGGCGGATAGACGGCGCCGAATGGGAAGGATTCAAATACACCATGTCTTATCCTTCCTGGGTACGCATGGTTGATTTTGCGACAGAACAAGGGTTTATGGCATTAGTATTGGACGCAAATTGGTACGGTCCGGAACATGAAATAAAATCAGATCCGATAAAAGGTGAAAAAGCAAATGATGTTCAGAGAATTATCCAGTACGGGAAAGATAAAAATGTTGGAGTATGGCTTTACCTCAACGATGTAGGCGGAAAGCAATTTCCTATCGAAGAAACATTGAAAAAATATGGTGAATGGGGTGCTACAGGTGTTAAATACGGATTTATGACCGGAACCCCAGAAGAAAAGAATTTATGGACACAAAAAGTCACCCGTTTATGCGCTGAAAACCATTTATTGATCGATTTCCATGATATGCCTGTTCATCCTTATGGACAAATGCGGACCTGGCCTAATGCCGTTACCCGGGAATTTTGCCATGCACAATTGGATGCACATCGTGTTTTTCTTCCTTCGACGTTCTGTACTTCAGTATTTGTAAACATGCTTACAGGCCCGATAGATATGAATAACGGATTTTTTGACCTCCGACAAACCAATACAACCCGTGTAGATGAAAATAAGCCTGTTCCTTCCACTGTCGTAGCAGAAGCAGCCCGAACGCAAATTGTTTTTTCAGGAGTAACTATCATTCCTGATATTCCCGAATATTACCATAAATATCCTCCACTTCTCGAATTCATTGCCGCACAAAAAATGCCTTGGATTGAGAGCAAAACACTAGACGGTAAGATTGGAGAATATATCGTTATGGCACGACAATCAGCAGAAGGAAAATGGCTTATTGGAGCTGCAACAAATGAAGAAAGCCGAACAATAAATGTACCCTTATCATTCCTTGGAGAAGGAAAATTTACAGCAAAAATCACTGAGGACGGAGAGGATGCTCACTATCTTACCAATAAAGTATCATTAAAATATTCTATCAAAAAAGTAACTAAAAATGACATCTTAGTTTTGAAACTTGCTCCAGGAGGAGGAGCATGCATCATTATTGATTGAAAATTCATTACCTTTGTCTAAAATCTTACGTCATGGCAAAAAATAAATTTAAAGAAATGAAATCCGGTAAACGCCTGAAAAAACAGGATATGATCAGCCGGGTTGTGAATCTGTTCAACCATTACCCGAAAGAATTAATGAACTACAAACAGGTTAGCGCTGAAATTGGCGCTACAACTCAGGTTAATAAATTAATGGTAGCCGAAATCCTGGAACGGCTTCATGAAGATGATTTCCTGATCGAAGAAGATCGTGGGAAATACCGCCTCAACGGTTTAGGTTTGATGGCCGAAGGAATTTTTGAGCGACACTCCAATGGAAAGAACGCCTTTATTCCCGAAGGTGGAGGCAAATCTATATTCGGTGCGGAAAGAAATTCCATGCATGCCATGAACGGCGACAAAGTGAAAGTGCAATTGCTGGCAAAACGTAAAGGACGGGAGCCTGAAGCGGAAGTGTTGGAGATACTCGAACGAGCAAAAAGTACATTTGTAGGTATTCTGGAAGTAGGTAAAGGCTATGCCTTTCTTATTGCCGACAGTAAAATATTGGCAAATGACATATTCATCCCAAAGGATAAACTGAAAGGTGGAACCACAGGCCAAAAAGCTCTTGTACGAGTATTGGAATGGCCTGAAAAAGCGAAAAATCCTATCGGGGAAGTAATCGATGTATTAGGAAAACCCGGCAACAACGATACTGAAATGCACGCTATTCTGGCTGAATTCGGATTACCTTACAAGTATCCGGAATCCGTAGAAAAGGCGGCAAACAAGATCCCTACTACAATTTCTGATTCTGAAATAAAAAATAGGGAAGATTTCCGTCAGGTTACTACATTTACTATCGACCCGAAAGATGCAAAAGACTTTGACGATGCTCTTTCAATACGTGAGATCAAAAAAGGGTTGTGGGAAGTCGGAGTACATATTGCCGATGTAACCCACTATGTTCAAACCGGAGATATTATTGACCGGGAAGCTGAAAAACGGGCAACATCCGTCTATCTGGTGGATAGGACTATTCCTATGCTACCTGAAAAACTGTGTAATGACCTCTGTTCCTTGCGACCTCACGAAGATAAACTGGCATTTTCTGCCATTTTTGAGATGAATGAAAATGCTGAAATAAAAAACTACCGTATCATGCGGACAGTGATCCATTCCGATCGCAGATTTGCCTACGAAGAAGCGCAGGAAATTCTGGAGACAGGAAAGGGTGACTACAAAGACGAATTGTTAGTTCTGGATAAACTGGCAAAAAAACTCCGCGAAAAACGCTTTACATCCGGAGCTATTAATTTCGACCGTTATGAAGTGAAGTTCGAATTGGATGAAAACGGTAAACCGATCCGTGTATTCTTCAAGGAATCGAAAGATGCCAACAAACTGATCGAAGAGTTTATGCTTTTGGCTAACAGAACAGTAGCTGAGTCTATTGGAAAAGTTCCTAAAGATAAAAAAGCCAAGACTTTCGTATATCGCATACATGACCTGCCGGATCCTGAAAAAATGGAAAACTTTGCCGAGTTTATCCGAAGATTTGGATATAAACTGAAGACTACAGGTACCAAATCCGATATTTCCAAAGGAATCAACCATTTACTGGATGATGTGCAAGGTAAAAAGGAACAAAATCTAATCGAAACTGTGGCTGTTCGTGCAATGGCCAAGGCACAGTATTCTACTCATAATATCGGTCACTACGGACTGGCATTCGAGTATTACACTCACTTCACCTCTCCTATCCGTCGGTATCCTGACATGATGGTCCACCGGTTACTTGAACGGTATCTGACAGGAGGTCGCTCGGTTCCTGATGGTAAACTAGAAGAACAATGCCAACACTCCTCCGCAATGGAAAATATTGCTGCAACAGCAGAAAGAGCCTCTATCAAATACAAGCAGGTGGAATTTATGTCCGATAAACTGGGCATGGTCTTCGACGGGGTTATCTCCGGAGTTACCGAATGGGGACTGTATGTTGAGTTGAATGAGAATAAATGCGAGGGTATGGTTCCTATCCGGGATCTGAATGATGACTACTATGAATTCGACGAAAAGAGTTATTGTCTGATGGGACGACGAAACAAACAACAATATCGCCTGGGAGATACTATAAAGATTAAGGTTGCAAGAGCTAATCTCGAACGTAAACAGTTGGATTTCATGTTAGCAGAATAATTTACGATTCTTGTGGCTGGTATTTATATCCATATTCCCTTTTGTAAAACACGCTGCATTTATTGTGATTTTTTCTCCACTGCTACTAAGGGAGGAGAATCGCAATATGTTGAAGCTTTGTGTCGCGAAGTAAGGTTACAAAAGGATTATTTGGAAGGAGAATCTGTCAGTACGGTTTATTTTGGAGGAGGGACTCCTAGTCAATTAAAAGCATCTGATTTTGAGAAGATATTTGATAGCCTTTCTCAGGAATTCGATCTGAATAATGTTCTTGAAGTGACTCTTGAAGCGAACCCTGACGATATTTCAAAAGAATATTTAGATAGTATTAAACATTTGCCATTCAACAGGATCAGTCTTGGAGTCCAGAGTTTTGATGATTATGAATTGAAATTCCTCAAAAGGCGACATGATGCTCAAGCTGCTATAGATGCAGTAAAACTTTGTCAAGAAGACGGGTTCAATAATATTAGTATTGATTTAATATATGGGATACGGTATCCTTCTGTTTTAGAAACATGGGGCAAAACACTGCAACAAGCACTGGATCTCAATGTTCAACATATCTCTGCCTATTCTCTTACTTATGAAGAAGGAACTGTTCTTTCCAAAATGGTAGAATCAGGTGAAATAGAACCTATCGATGATGAATGGAGCGTATCCATGTTCTACCGCATGATCGATGAACTCGGCAAAAATGAATTTGAACATTACGAAACTTCTAATTTTGCCAAACCGGGATATCGTTCGAAGCATAATTCTTCGTACTGGAACGGGACACATTACCTGGGATTAGGAGCCTCAGCTCATTCCTATAACGGTAAGACCAGACAATGGAATGTCTCTTCTCTTGACAAATATGTTGAGGCCATTCAAAATGGTGAAATCCCAGCCGAGCTTGAGCTTATAACTACACAAACGGCTCATAATGATTACATTATCACCCGTTTGAGGACAAAAGAAGGTATAAACCTTGACGAATTATCTTCTCTTTTCGGAGAAAAAGCGAAAAATAGATGCTTAAAACTGGGTGAACTTTATATTCAAGATCAAATGTTGATATTTGAAGATAATGTTTTGAAAATCTCTAATAAAGGCATCTTTGTTTCCGATAGCATCATGCGTGATTTGTTATTGTGACAAATAAAAACTACTAACCACACTGCCATGGTCGGAAGGCCAAAACACAGGATGATGATTTAAAGTTTCCGAACGATAGGGCTGTAATTTACTTCCTTTGTAATAAATAAAATCAATCCGACAGGGCAGACAATCCGGAGTTTTAGCTAAGGGATTTATTAATGGCGACCAGGTAAAACCCGGATATTCCACAGCTTTAGGGTGTAATTTTCTGAAGCTATCAGTATAGCTGGCTTTCTCCATCAAACGGGAAACCGGCAGATCGATTACCAATCCATTGTGCATTGCTTTATTTTCTTCAGTCCAATCCAGGTGAGAATCGGTATTGAAATCTCCTACGACAAATACAGGAATTTCATCGGCCGAGTTCGTCCAGGAAGTAATATCTTTCAAGATCGATTTGATTTCACTAACTCTTGTTTCCTGTTCTTTTTTCAGGAATTCTTCGACAACAGATTTTCCTTTGACTAGATCACATGCATCCGGCAAATAATTAAGCCAAATATCGAAGAATGCTATTTTCTGATTTTTGCCAAGATTGATCAAAGCACCTCCCGAATTGAAAGGTTTGAATAACTGGATTGTTTCTTCTATCGGATAACGGCTCATAATGCTGAGATTCGTGCTAATCAGGTAAAAATAATAACCGAGGGAATCTGCAATGATTGCTCCCGATCCATAAGTTTCTATCAAACCGACGACATCTGCATTTTCTTTTTTAAGGACCTCTATAGTTCGTTCAACTCCCACATTCTGTCCGAAACGATGCCCTCCATGCCATATATTCCAAACTTGCACTTTCAGTTTTTCAGGAGTACTTTCAGGTTGTGGTTTGGACGAAAAGAACTGTTCGTAACTTTCACGAACATCTTTTGCTGAGAGGGGTTTATTCCACAACCGGACTTCATCTATCATTCCATTGAAAGCCATCCACTCTCCTCTGGAGCTCCAATCCTGATACTCATCCGAACCTCCTAAAACTGTCCTCAACTCACTTTCCATCGATTTAATCCCCTGAACCTGATAAACTGCAACATTTTGTCCGTCAAAATAAAACCAGACCTCCCTTTTGGAACGATTGAACGAAACTGTGATTTGGTGCCATTTCCCATCATTAATTGACTGACGTTGCCAGGTCGGTTCATAATTATATTGAGATTCTCCATCACTCATGTTCCAGTACCAGCTTCCATTCTCTTTTGTTCCGATACACCATCCGATGCTTTTATTATCGTTCGACTTTTTATTCGTCATAATTGGGGTACCCTGAGGTGCTTTTTGTAAAGTTCTCACCCATATCTGAAAAGAAAAAGAAGATGATTCGTTATAAGCAGGACGTTCATTTTTATCCAAGCAAACAGGAATCCTCAACGGGACATTAGCCGTCAAATCCAATGCTTTGCCTTTCAATCCCGAACAGTAAGCCGGAGAGTGCACTCCCATGAGGGAATTACTGTTTTGAATCGCTTCTTTTGCCCGTTGAAACTCTTTAACAGCAGGTTCATCGAATGATTCATAAAAAGAAGAATCATTTTGTTGTCCAAAACTATTTAATGAAGAAACAAAAAAAATGAGGAGAAAAAATACGTTTTTCATGTCTGATTATCTTTATAAAGATAGTAAATTCTTATTTCATTTCAAAATTTTCCGGCTGGAAACACAGGGAGAGCAGCGGCGTCCCAGGACTCTATCCGGAAACTCCGGAATCGGCGCAACCCATTCGCTCTGAACTCCTTTGACGGAAAAATTTCCTTTTGTATCGATATTAACAAACGCATACAATGGATCTTTGTAGAGAGCTATATTGTCGAGATGAGGATATTTTTTGTAAAGCAATTTATCGGGATATCGTCCCGGACTTGCAGGCTCAAACCAATAATATGAAGCGCTGTTAATATCAAAATAATGAATACCATTGATTTTCCTATAAAAATCCAGATGATTATGTCCATTGAAACAAGCTATTACCTTATTGTAGCCTGATTTTCTGTTCTCTTCTTCCATGATAAGTTGAAGTTCCAGACGGTTTTTTACTCCCAGAGAATAATGGTAAAGACTCTGATGCGAGAAAACCATAACCGGAAAAGTTGTTGATGCGATATCATTTCTAAACCACTCGATCTGCGTATCATCGATATACTCCCGAAACGAGCCATCGACAAAATAATTTGCCTTAGCATAATCTATATACTTTCCGTCTTTATAAAGATTATTTGCATCGAGGACAACAAAATGATATCCATTACTGTCGAAAGAATAGTAGCGGGATGGTATCTTGAAAAAATCAATCATTTCATCTTTGGTATTGCGATCCATGTCGTGATTCCCCAATACATGATAAGCGGGACAGACTGCTGAAGCAAACTGTTTTATAAACGACTGATTTTCAGGAATTCCAAAACAGAAATCGCCTAAGCTGATAATAAAATCAGGTTTTTCGATCTCCACTTTCTTCATAAATATATTCAGACGGGAGTCTGCATCAGGAATCAGATCCCGATGTATGTCCGAAATGATCCCAAACTTTACTGACTTACCGGCCTTTTTCTTTTCCAAAGACAGATCTGTAATATTTCCGGCGACAAGGGGAAGGGACAATCCTGTTCCTCCCAGAATCGTAAGTTGTTTTAAGAAATTCCGTCTGTTATTCATTGCTTATCTTTTTTACAGCTGATATAAAAGCATATACATTACCTGAAAAATCCACGGCAAACAAAGCATTCCCTGAAATAGCCATACTTGCGAAAGATGGAGCTCCTGTACGCATTTTCCATACAATCTCTCCGGTTTTTGCTTTCAGTCCATAAAAGTAACCATCGGAAGCCCCAAAGTAAACTATACCATTCGAGAGGACCGGGCTGGTCTCTACCGTTGCAAAAGGAGTTGTTGTATATGGAGCAGTATATACCAATGATTGCTTTGTAGGAGTATTCCAAATCACAAAAAGAGTTTCTTTATCTAAAGCTATCACTCCTTTATCTGCTGTTCCGAAGATGATTTCATGATCTGTGATCAGTGGAGTTGAAGTCACATCCAAACTACGTTCTGGAACCTCTTTCTGTTTTATTATCTTTCCTGTTTTAGGTTCAATAATAAATATACTTTTCGAGGAAATAACGTAGAAAAGTCCTTCGTGCAATACAGGAGAGGCTCCCCTACTGCTTAAACCATCCTGGGTGATTTTCCATAGTCCGGCTCCTGTTTTCAGATCATTCCCGTAAAGAGCTCCCCATTGTGCCCCTGCAACCAATACACCATCGCCAATAGTTAATGTGGTTGTAGCCCCTTCATTGGCTTTCCATGCAATATTTTTCCAGACTGTTGATCCGTCCTGAGCGTTAAATGCTCCTAATCCGGTGCCTGTACCCGCATAAACAATTCCATTTTCGGCAGTCAGACCTTCTTCGATATATCCGGAATAATCATCAGCAACGTTTTTTTTCCATCGTAATTTCCCGGAATTTACATCGATCGCATAAAGATGTCCTTCGGAATCCTGCGCAAAGACCAATCCACTGTCGTAAGCAATTGAGTTTTTGATTGAATTACATGTCGGGTATTTCCAAATCAGATTTCCTGTTCTGGCATCGAGAGCAAAAACCCCATTCACAGGGCTTCCATTGTCATCACAGGATGCAATAATGACTTTATCATCAACTATAAGAGGAGAAGACATAAAAATATTCGCGCCGATATTTTTTATCCACGATAATTGTAAGGGGGTATTCAGGACGGCAGTTGATTTTCCTGTATGCTGGGTATTTCCAAGTAAAACAGGCCAGTTATCTTTTTTCTCTACCATTTTGGTTACTGGTAGTTTATAAATAAAATCAGAAGAAGACACTACACTTTCTCCACCACCAAACTCTGCAGTTACTGTAACAGTAAGCCTTTGCTTATCCCATGAAGGCTGAGGCGTCATCTCTGCAAACCAGTTCCAATCGCTTGATTGTACCATTGATAAAGGTTTTGATGTATTTTTATCTCCATAAAGAGACAGGGAATAAGTAATATTTTTCACATTAGAACCTGAATGATATGCATTTACGGAAAGTGGAATTTTCCCGGATGACGTTATGGGGGCAATACTTCCATTTACCGGTGATGCCATAATAACACTTGGTTCAACATAACAATAATGCAGTTTAAAATCTACATTATCATTTTTATCCACATTAATAATACGAAATGCGGAGGTAGAATGGTCGATTCCCCCTTTATCCAATGTGGACGTACAAACAGTATAAATACCTCCCTGATTACGTACATAGTTGATATGCCAATGTCCATAGATCCAGGCCTTCAAATTATGTTTCCGAAGATCGATCTTTTGATCTTTAGGGCCAAACAGGAAATCGTTGCTTCGTGTCAGTATATCATGATTAAAAATAATAACAGCTTTTCCCGAAGCCGTTTGCGCCAGATCGTTTTTTAACCAATTATATACCTCTTCGGTGTTGTAGCTGGGTTTAGCATCTCCCCCTGACATTGGAGTCACAATATAATGCGTATTCCCATATTCAAATGAAAACCAGGTCGGTCCATAAATCGACTCAAAAAGTTGTTCACCATACTCACCTTTCACCAGATCATGATTTCCGATACAATAGTAAACCGGACAGTTCATCGTTTCGGAGTTCATAATTTTGATATGCGCTTTGAGTCCGCCTTCATAACATATATCTCCGGTATGGATCAGGAAAGACACATCCTCATTTTTGATGTACTGTTTCAGGTAATCGACCCAAGTATTATCGCCCCCCCGTCCATGGATTTCAGTATCAGTGATTTGTATAAACTTATGATCCGCCTGAGAAGTAGAGTTATTTTCAGTTAGTCTAAAATCATACGTTTTTTTTGAAGTATGAATCGGAATATAATGAGAATCTACCCGGTATCCGGCTGGGGTTGTTATCGTTATAAAACGGGTTTTAGCATAACCGGGTAATGAAAATATTCCGTTTTTATCTGTTTTTACCACATTTCGCCCGTCGGTAACTGCAACTTGTGACAATGGAGTATCCCCTTTATTAAATTTACCATCGGCATTATTATCCAGATAGATACGACCGGTATAAGCCGCAGAAATTATACCCGTAGAAACAAATACAAGAATTATAATCGATAAAATATTTTTCATTTTGATATTAGAGAAATGATATAAAAGTAAGAAAAAAGGCGATACAAATAGAAAGGCTATGCCAAAAGTGCAGGTTTCCCGTAGTCTTTCGACATAGCCCTATAAATATTAATTCCTCAAAATATTATTTCCAATACTTTTGTTGTTGCAGATTCGAGTTCAGTAATAATTCTTTTTCCGGTATCGGATAGTAGTAGTATTGCGGACTCTTGAATGTTTTTGGAGATGTTTTTTGTACCGAAAACATGACATTTCCATACGTACCGTTTTCCAAATAGAAACTACCAGGATTTCCGTTTTTGTCATAAAGCGGATAAATCACCAGTTTTTCTTTCGGATATCCGTTGAGAGGCCCTGTTTTATCTGAAGTTTCAAGGATTGCAATATCTGGCACTCCATCTCCAGTAACATCGATTGTTCCCAAACCTTTCACGTACATTCCTTTTTGTTTTTCAGCCAAAGCGCTTCCAACAGCCCAACGCATTACGTCATCATAGCGGAATCCTTCACAAGCAAGTTCCACACGACGTTCACGACGGATTTCAAGGATAACACCTTTGTTTACTCCAGTTACATTCGGATATTTTTTTGCCAATACCTGGTCGATATTTGCATTCGCTTCCGAAAGGTTTAGCGCTTTTACTCCGGCACGGGTACGTAATTTATTGATAGTCTTATCCAAATCATCCTGAGTAAGTGTTCCCAATTCGGCTTTAGCTTCTGCATTGATCAGTAAAGCCTCAGCATAACGGAAAATCGGAAGGTCGGTGTAAGTATTCTCCCAACCGATCATATCCTGTTGAACAGGATAGAATTTAACTTGTACATAGCCACCCAGATATGGTTTCAAAAGGAAAGGCGTTTTTTTGTCCGCAGTAATGTATCCGGGCACCATTATTGTTTGTTTCAACCGGTCATCACGATTATTAAAAATATTATTCAATGTGATCGTATCGTATCCGGCAACAGAAGTGAATGGTTTTCCGTCTTTCATCAGGTAGGTATCAACCAGGTCCTTACTCACGGCATATTCGTAGTCGAGCACTGTCTGAGAATTGTGTTTCCTGTTCAGATTAAAATCGTAATCGGCAAACATAATAATTTCAGAGTTTCCTCCCAAACTTTGACTGATAAATAAGTCAGTATAATTTGCAGATAAACTGTACTTTGCACTGGCGATGATCTGATTTGTCGCCTGGACGGCAGTTTCAAGAAAACGATTAGCTTCAGGGAGAGACTCTTCTACATGGTACTTACGGAAAGTTCCTTCATACAAAGCAATACGGGCTTGTAACAACAAGGCGGCATTTTTTGATACCACCGATTTATCGGCTTTATCTTTTACATTCGTTGCGGCAAAAGCTAAATCAGCCATGATAGAATCGACTACGAGGATACGTGGGTCCGAATTTTTATACAATAATTCCGTATCATTTGTTTGAAGAGATCTTGAATACCAGGGCACATCTCCGTATCTTTTCACTTTTCCAATATAATCCCATGCTCTGAAAAAACGCGCTACACCAATATAGTGATTGATTTCGGAGGCATCTCCGGTTGCTTTTCCACAATTTTCCATCATAAAATTAATTCGACGAAGGTTGGTCCAGCTCCATCCTCCTACATTAGATGCGAAGATATCTCCACGCAATAATTTATCTATCTCTGCATTAGATGAGTTGTAGTGAGAGATGTTATCGGATTGCACATCATTATAGCTATATTGAAGGTATCCGTAAAAACCGTTTGTATAGGTCTCGAGGTCTTTCGGAGTATTGAAAAAGTTTTCCTTTGTTATCGACGTTTCCGGATAACGATCCATAAAGTCATTATTACAAGAGCTTAAAAAACCCAGCCCGATCAGTATAATGAAAATATATCTGTTTTTTAATGATTTCATACGTGTAAATGTTTAAATATTAAAAATTAAGATTCAAACCGAAAGAAATAGTCCTTTGGAAAGGATAGCTGGTTGTGTTGTCGATACTTTCCGGATCGATATTTCTTGAAAGTTTTGTAATTTCAAAAAGATTTTCTCCACTGAAGTAAAAACGTAACTTGTCTATTTTCCATTTTGATGTCAGACTTCTGGGTAGAGTATAACCTATGGTCAAGTTTTTCAGACGCATATAAGCTGCATTTTGCAGGTATTTAGTCTGCGGACAACCCAGTTCCGACCAGGACGATTCTGCTGTATATGATTTCAGACGAGGAAAATATGCATCCGGATTTTCAGGAGTCCAATGATCAAGGTTACTTTTTAGCACATTAGACCATGGTTGAGCATAAACACCCCAGAAATAGTGAGTTCCTGCAGTTGGATACCAATCTCTTTTACCAACTCCCTGAGCGAAAGCACGCAGGTCGATTCCATTCCATTCTCCATTTACTTCAAATCCAAAACTATAGCGAGGCATACTGTTACCTATCACGTAAGCGTCTCCAGGATCATCTACGGTCCAATTTCCCCAATAAATTTCGTTATCATTGTTTCTATCGACAAACTTTATGTCTCCGGCTTCGATCGGACGGGTACCGACATAAGACATGACCTTTTTCTGGTTAGGAGAATTTTTAACATCATCGGCATCTTTGTAAAATCCGGCTGTTTCAAATCCCCAGATTTCACCGACTTCTTTTCCTACATAATTAGATCCTAAATCTCTTGTCGGATTTTGAAATTTAGTAATAAAAGTACGGCTGTCCCATAGTTTTGCACTAACACTATAGCGGAAAGGCTTGGATCCAACTGTTGCCACGTCATTCCAACCGACACTTAACTCCCATCCGTTTGTTTTAAGATCCGCTGCATTTTCCTGAGGAACCGAGGCACCTAACACAGCAGGCAAAGGCTGACCGGTAGTGAGCATATCTCTTACATAGCGAACATAATTATCATAACTTACAGTCAGTCGGTTTCTTAAAAAAGCGGCGTCCGCTCCAAAGTTCAATGTAGAAATTGTTTCCCACGTCAGACTTCCAGAGACCAATCGAGGGTCATAGACAGCCATCGGTTGTTTACCTCCAAGTATTGGAGATATTTTTCCTGATTGCATCTCTGCCACATACGGATAATAACTTGACGTTTTTTGGTTACCCAAGCTACCGTATGATGCTCTAATCTTAAACATATCCATAATAGGAGCTATCGGCTTGTAAAAGCTTTCCTGAGAAACGACCCAAGATCCTGAGATAGAAGGAAACATTCCAAATCGATCATTTTTAGGGAATCGGGAAGTTCCATCATAGCGACCATTTACTTCTAAAATATATTTTGAATCAAAAATATAGTTCAGACGATAAAATACGCCTCTAAGAGCATAATCCACAACATTTTCCGTAGCAGTAATATCTCCTGTAGCCAACTGCAAAGTAGGAAGGTTATAACTGATCAACTCTGCACGAGATGTTGAGTTGTATTGTTGTCTCCAGTACTCCTGGTTGAAGCCTACCAAGGCTTGTAAATAATGCTTCTTTGCAAAAGTTTGTTTGTAATCGGCATAAGCATTAAATATGTTATATCTGGAGTAAGTATCATAATGAGCTGCCGACGATTGGCCTGTAGTTATAGGATCGCGATCTGGACCTAATTTATAGGTATATGGCAATGTGTAAGCATTGATCGGTTTATTTGACATACGCATTGTAGCATCTCCTTTCAAACTGAGGATATCTTTAATCACTTTGATTTCAGTAGTGAAAGCAGCTTGTACATCGTTTGTATGAGTATCCCAGCGGCCACCGCTTTGTAATTGGTCTAACAATGAAGCCCCGCTCTGAGTCCAACTTCCATCCGGGTTTTTAGGGACATTCAGAGAAGGCGTACGATTGGCATTGTGAAACAAAAGCCATCCTCCATTAGTAGGTTCATCATAAGTCGAGTATGTATATACAATATTAGCACCTAAGTCTAACCAATTAGTTGCAGCAAAATTCGCTTTTGAACGAATATTGTAACGGTTATAGATATCATTTCCATAGCGCAACATTCCATCCTGACGGAAATATTCTGCAGACAAATAATAGTCTATTTTATCCGTTTTTTGAGATAAACTTACGCTTTGAGTAAACGATGGAGATTCGCCTGTATAAAGTTCATCAAACCAGTTAGTTGTTCCGAAGTATTTCCATTTTGTAGGATCAACAGGATCGAGTATGACAGCAGGAAGTGAAGGATCTGCAGAACGTTTTTTTGCATATTCATAATCAGCTTCCGTATAATCATTATACCAGGGCTTGCTCATAAGGTCCTTGTAACTAACCGTTGTATATGGGTCTGTTACGATTTCCGGGATACGGGTTATCTTGCGTACGGAGTAATTGGTATTGGCCGTAACTTTCAATTTTGAAGATTTTCCTTGTTTTGTTGTGATCAGCAGAACACCGAATGCTGCCCGCGCACCATAGATGGCTGCAGAAGCAGCATCCTTCAGGACTGAGATGTTTTCGATATCATCCGGATTGATCCGGGTCAGTTCAGACGCTGAAAGTGGTACATTATCAACCAAAATCAGAGGTTCGCTACCTCCGTTTATAGATCCGTATCCGCGAATATTAATACTGGCAGCATCCGTTGCTCTACCACTTGGATTGGTAATGTTCAAGTTGGCTATTGTTCCCTGCAAAGCCGAAGAAACGTTTGGAATAGGACGGTCGGCCAGAATTTCGGAAGAAACTGTACCAACGGCTCCCGAAAGATTTACTTTTTTCTGTACACCAAAACCAACAACCACAACCTCATCAAGCATTTGCATGTCTTCCTCCATCTGGATCACCAGGTTTTTCTGATCTCCTACTTTGACTTCTTTTTTCAAATAACCGAGGCTGGTAATTTGTAAAATAGTTTTATCATCAGAAATTGTAAGACTGAAAAAACCTTCCGAATTGGTAGTTGTGGCTATATTTGTTCCTTTTATGACAACAGTTGCTCCAGGCAAAGGATCACCATACTGATCGCCCACGATTCCTGAAACTGTTTTCTTTTCTTGTTGGAGGACTTCTTTATTCCCCAGGATTACTAATCTGTCTCTGACAGAATAAGAAATTTCTGTATTTGCAAAGACTTCTTCCAGAATATTTTCCAAAGATTTATTTTTTGCATTTACATTTACTTTTCGTGAATTGTCTAATGAACCATTCCGGTAAAAAAAGACATATTCACTTTGATTTTCAATCTGATCAAATACTTCTCCAAGAGTGGCATTTTTAGCGTCAACAGTCAATTTTGTGGTCTGAGAATATACACTTGCCGAAATTTGAAGAGTACATACTGTAAAAAATAGTACAAATAGTTTCATGATCAACAATATTCTTGATAGTGAATGGTTATTCCTTTTCAATGATTTTTTCATATCTTTGAACGTTTTTAAATAAATACTATGCCGGTTTACGGCAGACTCTGAGTATGTAATGTTTGAAAACATCCGGGCAGAGGATGGTGCGAACATCCTTTGCCTTTTTTTGTGGTTTTTACTTATACCATAGGCAATTTATTTTTGTGGTTTATACGATTTATCTATTAAAGTTACATTTTTCCCATTTATTTTGTAAGTAAGCGGACTACTGATATTGATTATTTCAAAGACTTCCTTCAAACTGTGATCTTCGGTAAACATCCCATTAAAATGGGCTTTCCTTAATTTTTCCGACGGAATTGAAATTTTGATTCCGAACATTTTCTCCAATTGGAGGGCGATCCGTTCGAGTGGTTCATTTTTGAAGCGATAGATACCGTCCTTCCAATCAGTAAATAGTTCCGGATCTATTTTCTGCACACGTACTTTTGAATCCCTGTATATGATTGATTGTTGGTTAGGTTTCATTGCAACAGGATTTTTTTCGTTATCAACAAGAATATCGACGGTTCCACTTACCAAGGTTGTAATTGCCGTGCTATCTATGGAATAGGCTGTTACATTAAATTCTGTGCCTGTAGCCTGAATTTGTCCTAATTCTGTATGAATAATGAAAGGATGTTTTTTATCTGATTCCACTTGAAAATAAGCTTCTCCGTCAAGCGATATTTCACGGACAGAAGTTGTGAATTGTTCAGGATAAGTAATTGTGGTTCCCCCATGCAACCAGACTTTTGTACTATCTGGCAAGGTTATCAGATAAACGCCTTTGGTATTATGGATCTCCATTTGTTTGGTAGCAAGTTCCGGCTGTTGTGTCCGGCTATAATCTACATACAGATACGATAACCCGGCCATAATTACAATGGCGGCTGCATATTTTACCCATTCGGGAATTCTTTTTAGAAAGGGAGTATCTTCCTGATTCAAAGGAGTATCCAGATAAGTTATCCGATCGTATAAATGATCCCATATCTCACTATTCATTTTATCCTGATCTGACAATCGTAATCGGGAATCGTACAATTCTTTCATTTCATAGAACTGTTTTTCATTTTCTTTACTGGAGTGCAGCCAATTAAGAAAACATTCCCGTTCACCCGGAGTACAAGTTTTTTCCAGATAACGGATCATCAAAACATCTATATCTATCTCATTTTTATCCATTCGCTTCATTCTTTACACATGAGACAGGTAAGTAACAAAATATACGTATCGAAAAAGTAATTTTTTTCGAAATTATTCCATTTTTTTACAGGAAATGTTAAGTTTGAAGGCAGAAACTTATCATCCTCTGGTCATCAAATCATTCGCAACCAACAACAAACATATTTCCATAAAGAACGAAAGTAAACCCATATTCATAATGGTATTGTTTTCCCTGCTTAGTTCTGCTCTCAAAAATTTTAATGATTTGTATATATGTGTTTCTACTGTGCGAACTGATATTTGCAATATTTCTGCAATTTCAGCCGCCTTTTTATTTTCGAAATAAACTAATTTGAATACTTGCCTTGATTTTTCCGGCAAACGTTCGATTGCTTCAAAAACAGAATTCAACAATTCTTTTTCAAGATATAATTGTTCCGGTGATTCGAAAAATGAAAATTCCCTGATCTGTTCATCTATCAGAGATCTGTCGTCTTCCATTTTTACAAATTTTTGTCGTTCAAGATAATTGAGGCAACGGTTACGGACAGCACGGAATAAATAGGCTCTGACTGATTCGTAGATATGAAAGTTCTCTCTATTCATCCATATTTTAAGAAAAACATCCTGAATAATATCCTGGGCAGTGGAACGATCAACAAATTTTCCCGCAAAAGCTCTTAACAGAGGCACTTCTCGATTAAAAATTTCTCGGAAAGTATCTATGTCTCCTTCATTTAAGCGGTTCATCTCCCTGTCATCCTTATCCATAATCTGTTGTCATTATGCGGAGGCAAATATATGAATTTTATAAAATTATACAACATCGATAAAAATTTAAATCCAATCCTTTTTTAGAAAATTTTTGACTTTCAAAAAAGCTTGTCCATCGGTTGTCCATCGATTTGTTTCTCGTAAAATCATAACACGCTAATAATAAGGTAATTAATAAATCCGAAAATTCAAATTTTGTCCATCGATTTGAGTGCGGTTTTTAACCATCCATAAGTTCATTACTCATAATTTTGCTTTCGTGTTGCAACACTTTTATTCATTTTTAAAATTTAAGATTATGAA
>JAVBUX010000169.1:0-14025 GCA_031554915.1 Bacteroidales bacterium
TATTGTGGATCTTTAGGTTCTCAATATGGTTGGGAAGATATGTTTTCCATTTTTACACAATATCATCAGACAAATCCGAATTCCAGCTTTTTGATTCTGACAGGAAATTCTGAGTTTCTTAAAGACAAAATTCCTGATTCATTAAAGAATAAAATCACTATTCTCACTGTTTTACAAACAGAGGTTCCTGCCTATTTGAACGCTGGAGATATTGCATTTGCCATCCGATATCCGGCTTACAGTATGAAGGGTGTTGCTCCCATAAAATTAGGAGAATATTTACTTATGCAACTTCCAACTATTGCATCTAAAGAGATTGGCGATACAGAAGAAATCATTCCTGAAGATTCTTGCCTGTTATATAATCATTCTGACTCAGAAAAAATCAAAAAAGCTGTTGAGTGGTGTAAATCAATAGATTCATCTTATAGCGATATAATTCGCAAAGCTGGAATTTTTTATTTTTCTTTAGAAAAAAGTGCAGAAAGCTATATTAAAGCTCTAAATTACATAAATGCTATTTAATTCGATTGAATATTTATTCTTTTTCCCTGTTGTTTTTGTTCTTTATTGGTTAATTAAACCTGAAAGATACAAATGGCAAAATGTTTTATTAATAATTGCCAGCTACATTTTTTATGGGTGTTGGGATCTCCGGTTTTTATCCTTGTTAATATTTTCAACCTCACTAGATTATTTTACAGGATTGAAAATCTATCAGACTCAAACAAAAAGTTACAAAAAAATATGGTTGTTTATAAGTATTTTCATAAATATAGGTTTTCTGGGATTTTTCAAATATTATAACTTTTTTGTTGAATCGTTTTCGAATTTTCTTTCTTCATTCGGACTTCAGCCACATATCTGGACTTTAAAAATCATTTTACCTGTTGGTATTTCATTCTATACTTTCCATGGATTATCTTATGTATTGGATATTTATAATGAAAAAATCAAACCAACAAAAAAAATAATTGACTATTCTTTATTTGTTAGTTTTTTTCCATTATTAGTGGCCGGACCAATAGAAAGGGCTGCACACCTGCTTCCACAATTACAACGACCACGTTTTTTTAGCTATGAAAAAGCAACTAATGGGTTGAAACAAATATTATGGGGATTGTTTAAAAAGGTCGTGATTGCTGGTAATTGTGCTGTAATTGTTAATGCCATTTTTAATAATTATGAAACTTTACCGGCGAGTAGCTTAATAATGGGAGCTGTCCTTTTTGCATTTCAGATATATGGCGATTTTTCCGGATATTCAGATATCGCATTAGGAAGTGCCAAATTATTAGGAATAGAATTGTTGAAAAACTTTAATTTTCCTTATTTTTCACGAGATGTCGCTGAATTTTGGCGTCGATGGCATATTTCGCTGACAACTTGGTTTAGGGATTATTTATACATCCCATTAGGCGGGAGTCGAGTATCTAAAACCAAAGTCATTCGAAATACATTTATTATATTTTTAATAAGTGGGCTTTGGCATGGGGCTAACTGGACTTTTATTCTATGGGGGGCATACCATGCTCTTTTATTCATGCCTTTATTGCTAATGAAAAAAAACAGGAAAAATACAGATGTGATTGCCAAAGGTAAATTAATTCCAAAATGGAATGAGTTTCTTTCCATTATATGTACTTTTACATTTATTACTATAGGATGGATTATCTTTAGAGCGGATAATGTATCAATCGCGTTTAGTTATATAGCCAATATATTTTCATATTCTATTTTTCAGCTGCCTATTATAGATCATTTTATTAATTTATGGAATCTGATGGCTGCCCTGATATCAATAATTTTATTACTATTTGTAGAGTGGTGTAATCGTGAAAAAAATGGTTTGGAGATTTCTATAAAAAGCAAATTTTTGCGATGGAGTTTTTACATTATTTTGATAATAATGATGATTGAAATGGGAGGTGCTCAACAAGATTTTATCTATTTTCAATTTTAGGAATATGAAAAAATTCATCATTCAATTTACTTTTTTTTCGGCAATTGTATTAATTGTAATATCCTCCATGATTTTAGGAACAATTTATATTATGTCGCAAGCGTCTTACAAAATAGATTCTAAAAAAAATATTCTAATTTTGGGTGAGTCGTATTCAGAAGCAGGAATAGATGATAATCTTTTTAATAGATCCATAAACTTATCTCAAAGTGGAACTGCATATCTATATTCGTATGTTAAACTAGAGAAACTGTTAGAAGAAAATAAGCATATAGATACAGTGTTGGTATCTTTTCGTTATGATTTGTTGACAAAAGACAGAGAAGATTTGTGGATAATGAGCGAAGATTTCCTTGTTCCAAAAGTAGCATTTTGTGTGACTCTATTAGGAAAAGAAGAATTTTCTGTTTATAATGACAAGAAAATTTTGTCACAAGCAATACTTAAAGTCCCGATACGCAATATGGGATCTGTTATAAAATATTTCCACAAAGGACGGTCAAATTTTACATATAGGGATTTAAGAATCGGAGGTTTTCTAAAATCAAACAGACAAAGGCTACAAAAAGATATAGAGAAAGGACTATCGCTTAAACCAACAACTGAAGAGGAATCACCTGTACAAAAAAAGTATTTGTTAAAAATTATGAGTTGTTGTAAAAAACACAATGTAAAATTAATATTAATAAATTTGCCGATGTATAAACCTGAGATATATGGTTGTACAGATAAACTTTATGAATATCACAATAAATATCTGAAGGATGTTGAGTTTTGGGATTATTCAAATTTTTCATTTTCAAGTGATTCCTGCTATGGAGATCTGGGGCATCTAAATTATAAAGGAGCTCTGGTTTTCAGCAATTATTTGCAGAAATATTGTGCTCAAGATAATGAACTTGTTGATTCCAGGTAGTCTAAACTCCAAATTAAGATAGCATCAATCTTCCAAAGTATTACACTTTCGCTGAAAAGCGATTTAAAATTTTATAATGAAGCTCAGTAATATGAATAAAAACATATTAATCACCGGTGGCGCCGGATTTATAGGATCTAATTTATCACTTCGACTGGTGAGCTTAGGGTATAATGTGACGGTATTAGACAATCTTTCGGAACAAATCCACGGTCATACTTCTTCTTTATATGTAAATCTCAATGATAAAGTCCGGCTAATCAGAGGGGATGTTAGAGATAAAGAAATTTGGTCTCAAGCCCTGGATAATCAGGATGTGGTTGTACATTTAGCTGCAGAAACCGGAACCGGACAATCCATGTATCAAATTCAAAACTATGCGGATGTAAATGTTAATGGTACCGCATTTCTTTTGGATTACCTGGTCAACCATTCCCACCATATTCAAAAGGTGGTTTTAGCCTCTTCCCGTGCCGTATATGGAGAAGGAAAATATTTTTGCCACAAACACGGTGAGATCTATCCGAATGAACGAAAAGAATCAGATTTACTGCAAGGTATATTTGAACCCCGTTGTCCTTTTTGTCAATCAGGTGTGGAAGTGCTCCCAACAGATGAAATGTCTTCAATACATCCGATTTCAGTATATGGAATCACAAAATACACTCAGGAACAAATAATTACAAATATCTGTAAATCCCTGAATATTCCTTTTGTAATATTTCGGTATCAGAATGTATATGGTCCGGGACAGTCACTAAAAAACCCATATACAGGTATCTTATCCATTTTTTCAACTCAAATCCGTAATGGAAATAACATTAATATTTTTGAAGATGGCAGGGAAAGCCGTGATTTCGTATATATAGATGATGTTGTAGAAGCGACTATTCTTGGTGTTGAAAAAAACGAAGCTAATTTTCAAGTATTTAATGTAGGAGCGGGAGAAAAAAACTCAGTTTTGGAGATAGCTGAAAAATTGAAAAAACATTTCAATTCAGAGATAAAGATAAATGTTTCCGGTAATTTCCGGTTGGGTGATATCAGGCATAATGTAGCAGATATCGGTAAAATAAATAAAGAATTAGGATTTACACCTAAATATACTCTCGATAAAGGATTGGAACAATTTTTGAATTGGGTAAATTCACAGGAAATTCCAGAGGATTTTCACTTAAGATCTATGGATGAACTTAGAAATAGAAAATTATTAAAATAAGACCTGTAATGTCGGAGTGGTTGTTGAAACGTGTTGTTGAGATAAATTGAAAAAGAGGATGAAACGTATTGTTTTTTTTTCTATGAATAATTTCTGTAAAGAGGGTGGAGCTTCCATCCGGATAATAGGAATTTTGAATAGTTTGGCAAGCAGAGATTATGACATTGTTTTTATGTCCAACTGTATCCCTGAAAAACGATATTTGTTTCACCCGAATATTCAACATATACCAATAAATTATCCGTTTTCGAGAAGAGAAAAAGGTTCGTTCCAATTTCTTCTCAGTATTTTCCCTCTTGTTGTAGTTAATCTTATTTATGCTCAATTTCTCAATTTATTGAAAAACAAATTTCAGGAAAATTCTTTCGATAATAACGTCGTTTTTTTTGAGTATCTCGATAACTCAATTGCTTATTGGCTGCACTATAACAAAATAATCAACAGGTATATAGATGATCTGCATGGTATCGCACCGGTTGAATTTGAGATCCAAAGAAAGATGAATGAGTCAATTCTCTGGAAATTAAAATTTTATATCAAAGAAAAACTGGCTAAAAGATTAGATAAAAAACAATATTCTTCAGCCGGAGGTTTCTTGTTTGCCAGTAATGAAATGCACCGTTATTTTTTGGAAAATTATCCGGGAATAGCAGAAAAACAGGCTTATATATTGCCCTTTATGACCGCTTTGTTGGATGAAAATAAGGTCATAGATGAAAATATAAAAAGTAGTTTGTTGAAAAAATTGGCGATAAAAGATTCTGAAAAACTCATTCTTTTTGCAGGTTCTTTCAAGGTTATTGATGGTGTTCCAGATTTAATAGAAGCATTTTATACCGTAAGCCGCGATCAACAAAATTTGAGGCTGATCCTCATTGGTGATGGACCAACCAAAAATGATTGTCAACTGCAAGTGAAATCTTTAGGATTGGACAAAAGTGTTATCTTTGTCGGAAGAATCAGTTATGAAATGCTTTCTGTATTTCAGGATTTAGCTCATATAATTGTTTGCCCAAACAGACAGAACCTATTTTCCGAGCTAATCATACATGTAAAATATTTAGATGCCCTAGCTTCAGGTAAAGTCGTAATCGGAGGAGCATTTAAAAGTGTGATGGAGATTAATAGAAACGAAGAACTATCGCTCCTTTTTAAACCGTCGGATATTGACAGTCTGACTGATGTCTTAAGAAAATCTGTCGTTGAATATGAAGAATTAAAAACCAAGTATCAACACAATATATGTTATATTAGAGAAAAGATGACATACTCAGCTTTCTTCAATAATCTAAATAAAAATAATATATTTGTATCATAATTAAACATACGTATTCTAATAATTTGTCTCTATGAAAATGAAAAAAAAATCAGGGATTCTGTTATTATTGCTGTTTTCCTTCCTTTGTCTAAATGCACAGGAGAACCATAATATAACTTCACAAAAAGAAGTCGGACCAGGCCCTATAGATACTGTATTTGTTCAACCTAAAGATTCTGTCAAATGGTTTTGGACATTCGGTGTGGGAGGAGGACGGTTGTTGGCAGAAGATGCCATGAAACTTCCTTTTTTCAAGCAAATGCGTCCGACAATCTCTTTAGCAACCGGAAGATGGATCACTCCTGTCTGGGGATTTAGACTTGATATGACTTATGGAGAGGCGAGAGGGTTTGCTCTTTGGTCCGAAAGTAACGTCGAAGGAGATCCGGGACTTTCCGGAGGTTATTGGTACTTGGGGATAAATTACCCATGTCCGGCAAAAAAATCGGCAAAAGACGCATTTAACACCTATCTGGCTGCTTATGACCTGGATCCTGATGTCAGAGCATATATTAAAAATACTTTCTTTGATCTGGATCATCCTCGAGTCGCCACAAACGGAGGTCATGGATATAACTACGATTTCAAGTACTTTACTTCTATGATAGAAGTTCTTTTGAATGCAAATAATGTATTTGAAAAACCTGATTGTAACCGCTTTTTTACTCTAATCCCTTATGGAGGGGTGGGGTGGGCACATACACTCAAAGAAAAAAACAGGTCGGCAGTGAACAGTATCGCCGGAAAAGCCGGGTTAATAGCTAATTTTAGAATACACAAACAACTGGGATTGAGCCTGGAAACTAACTTGTTGGTTGTCCCGGAAATTTTTGACCGGTTTGCAGGAGATAATGAGACCCAGGATATGTTGTTCGGGCTCATGGCGAATATAACTTACAGATTAGGTTCTGCTTGTGCATTGCGTTCTACGGATCCCGGTTATGTCCGCTACCTGAATAATAAAATTAATAATTTGCAGGCACAACTGTTGGCAGTTCCGGTTCCGGTTCCATGTCCGGAAATTCCTGAATGTGTGAATGTAAATATCACCGGAATTGTTAAAGATAATAGTGGAAATCTCTTGGAAGGTGCTAATGTGTTCATCCTGAATTCAGAAGATAAATCTGTGATCGCATTGAAATCTGACTCTGAGGGAAAATATTCGACGATAGTTCCTTGTGGCGCTTCTTTGGTGATCAAAGCGGTAAAAGGCGGATATTCGGATAATTGTCTTTCTTATATTGCTCCGGTGGAACAAACCGGCAAAACAGTTTATAGAAATGTTGTGGATTTGAAATTGGAAAAATTCAAATTAGGCCAGATTTTTAAAGTTGAAAATATCTATTACGATTTTGATAAATGGAATATTCGTGCTGATGCAGCTGTCGAACTGAATAAAGTTGCACGTTTCCTGAAGGAAAATCCTCAAATCCGTGTGGAATTGGGATCTCATACAGACAGCCGTGGATCTGATCAATACAACGAAGTTCTGTCTCAACGCCGGGCTGAATCTGCGGTCTCTTACATCTATGTTGAACATGGCATTGATAAAGATAGGATCACTGCAAGAGGATACGGCGAACGGGAATTGGTGAACGGATGTAAAAATGGAGTGAAGTGTACCGACGAACAACATCAGGCTAATCGACGAACAGAATTGAAAGTCACCGGTTTCATTGAACCTAAGGATCAGACGGCGGATATATGGAGTAAGTATAGTATCGGACAAACTTACAAAGAAGCTGATCTGCCTGCCGGATTTTTCTCGAACTGTCTTAAGCATTAGAGTAATGTATTTGAATGGAGGTATATACGCTCATTTTTTTAAACGTTTGATTGATATTTTGATGTCGTTGATCGGTTTCTTGTGCTTATCTCCTCTGTTTTTGGTTGTTATGGTGATTCTATTCATTGTAAACAATGGTAATCCCTTTTTTTTTCAGGCTCGTCCCGGAAAGAATGGAAAAATATTCAATGTAGTCAAGTTCAAAACAATGAATGATAAAAAGGATGGTAATGGGAATTTACTTCCGGATACCATTCGTCTGACTAAGATAGGAGGGTTTTTACGAAAAACCTCTTTGGATGAAATTCCTCAATTACTGAATGTCATCAAAGGGGATATGAGTTTGGTAGGCCCTCGTCCGTTATTAGTTGAATACTTACAATTATATGACACTTTTCAGAACCGCCGACATGAAGTTTGTCCCGGAATTACCGGATGGGCACAGGTCAATGGACGAAATACGATCAGTTGGCAGCAAAAATTTGAATACGATGTATGGTATGTTGACCATATTTCTTTCTCATTAGATGTGAAAATAATTTGGATGACAATACTCAAAGTGTGTAAGTCGGAAAATATCAATGTGTCGGATGATGTTACAATGGAAAAGTTCAAGGGGTAATATATATTATTAAAATTAATAACAATGTTCTTATACGGCGCAGGCGGGCATGGCAAAGTGGTTGCGGAAATCTTGTTGGAAAACGGAATTGAAATAGAAGGAGTCTATAGCGATAATACTGTTGCTCTGTTTTTTCAAAAATTTCCATTCTTAGGCGTTTTTAAAGAGGCTCAAGAACAGCAGGAATTTATCATCAGTATAGGAAATAACTTTGCCAGAAAAAATATTGTTGAATCTCTACATGTAAAATGGGGAAAAGCAATTAGCAAGGCTGCAAATATAGCAGCTTCCGCAAGTATTGGAGATGGAACGATGATTATAAAAGGAGTGTCTGTTAATGCAGATGCCTCTATTGGAAAACATGTTATCTTGAATACTAATTGCAGTGTTGATCACGATTGCCTGATTGAAAATTTCGTACATATTTCTCCAAATGTAGCCCTGGCAGGAAATGTCACTGTTGGCGAAGGAACACATATCGGTATTGGTTCATGTATTATACCTGGAATTAAAATAGGTAAATGGGCAGTCATTGGCGCAGGGACTGTGGTTGTCAGAGATATTCCCGACTATGCTGTTGTTGTAGGAAACCCGGGAAAAGTGATTAAATATAACAAATAACATACAACGAAAATATTTTGAATAAAAATGCTCCTCGTATATGGCTTGCATCTCCTCATTTGAGCGGAAAAGAATTGGATTTTGTCCATGATGCTTTCGCAAATAACTGGGTAGCACCTTTGGGACCTAATGTTGATGGGTTTGAACTGGATTTATCTATTTATCTGGGTGAAAGTAAATATGTTGCAGCTCTGAACACAGGTACGGCTGCACTTCATTTGTCCCTTATTCTTCTCGGAGTCAAACCGAAAGATAAAGTGATTTGTCAATCCCTGACTTTTTCTGCTTCGGCTAATCCTATTGTGTATTTAGGAGCAGAGCCTGTGTTTGTTGACAGTGAAGAAGATACGTGGAATATCTCGCCGGATCATCTTGAAATAGCTATAAAAGATTGTATCCGGAAAGGAGAAAAACCGAAGGCGATTATATTTGTTGACCTATATGGAATGCCCGCTAAAATCAACGAAATAACTGCCATAGCACAAAAATACGAAATTCCACTTATAGAAGATGCTGCTGAGGCATTAGGATCTGCTTATCAGGGGAAAAAATGTGGTTCATTTGGGGAATTTGCAATCCTTTCTTTCAACGGCAACAAAATAATTACGACTTCGGGAGGAGGAGCTTTGATCTGTTCTTCTAAAGAAATGAGCGATCGTGCACATTTTTTATCTACACAAGCAAGAGATAATGCACCTCATTATCAACATTCTAATATCGGATACAATTATCGTATGAGTAATATTTCCGCAGGAATAGGACGAGGCCAGATGGCGGTTATCAATGACAGGGTAAATGCTCGCAGGAATAATAATTCATTTTATCAACAATCCCTAGCCGAAATTCCAGGAATAACAGTTCATAAAGAACCTAACTGCAATTTTTATTCCAACCACTGGTTATCGTGTATTTTAGTTGATCCACAACTTACCGGTGGTATCACCAGAGAAGATATTCGATTAAAATTATGGGAATCGGCTATTGAATCCCGGCCTCTGTGGAAGCCAATGCATTTACAACCGGTATTTCAAGGTTGCTCGTATTTTGGAGCAAAAATTTCTGAAACATTGTTCAATAAAGGACTTTGCTTACCATCTGGATCAAATTTGAAGTCAGAAGAACTGACAGAAATCGTTTATATTATAAAAAAAATGTTATAATAAATCGAAATTACGAAATTTTGCACATTTTTTGAGGAAAAGACAGTATCACATTTAGAAAACAATATGAATATTATAGGAAAGATAATAAAAACAAATGAAACAGCATACATTCGTATCATTGAACTTTGTAAGGAATTCCGTTATCTTCCTCAATGGTTTGTGCTGCTTTCGGATTTAATTATTGTTTTTATTTCTTTCACACTTACTTATTTCATTTGTTATAATCTCTATGATCTGACGGTAATTACGGTACCATTTCTAGTGAAGGCGTCAGTTCACTTCTTTTTTACGTTATTCTTTTTTTATATCTTCAAAACCTATAAAGGAATAATCCGATATTCGACTTATAGGGATGCTCTGAGGCTTTTTTTGTCTCTCTGCCTTTCTCATTTATCGTTGTTTTTATTAGATGAAATATATTTTTATTTTTATCAGATTTCATTATTCCCGGTAAAAATAGGCTTCATCATCAATTTTGCTTTAGCGTTTATTGCTATTTTTACTGTTAGAATGTTCATTAAGGTATTTTATGATTATACCCGAAATAATCCGAATTCTTCAGAAGAAGAAATACCTATGTTGATGTATGGAATTAGTTCTGCTACGATTGAATTAGCTAAATTGATCATTCGAACTCCCAATATGCCTTACAAACTGACAGGATTTTTAGTTTCGGATTTTTATGCCGCAAATAAAAGAGTCCTGAATCTTCCTGTTTTCTATGTCGAGGGCAGTCTGGAATCCTTAATATGGGAAAAGCATATTAAGGCCATGATGATCAATCCTTCGGAATTAGACAGCTCCATTAAACAAAAAATCAATGATCAATGCCTTAGATATAATGTTGAATTATTATCGGCGCCTTCTATCACGGAAAAAAAAGTAAGAAAGCTACGTATTGAAGAACTCTTAGGAAGGATTCCTATTGAAATAGATACATCATCAATCAGAGATTCTTTAGATGGTCAGTGTGTCCTTGTAACGGGGGCTGCCGGTTCTATCGGAAGTGAATTGGTACGTCAAATCAGTAATTTTAATCCGGGATTATTATTGTTATGTGATGCTGCTGAAACTCCAATTCATTTATTGAGACTTGAGTTAGCCGAAAATTTTCCTCATTTGAAATTTAGCTCGGTTATCTGTGATGTACGCAATTTTCAAAGGATGGAAAAAATATTTGAAAAATATAAACCCAAGTTTGTATATCATGCTGCTGCATATAAACATGTTCCTTTAATGGAGGAAAATCCCAGTGAAGCAATATTGACGAATGTGCTGGGAACAAGAAATGTCGCTTATTTGTCTGTCAAAAACAGGGCTGAAGCATTTGTAATGATTTCAACAGATAAGGCTGTGAATCCAGGGAATATTATGGGGGCTTCTAAAAGAATTGCTGAAATGTATGTCCAATCTATAAGTCAGGAAATGCAATGCCAGAATAAACAGGATCCTTCCAAAAATTATAACACACGCATCATAACGACCCGTTTTGGAAATGTACTTGGTTCTAACGGTTCGGTTATACCCCGTTTTCAGGAGCAAATAGAAAAAGGAGGACCGGTTACAGTAACTCACAAAGATATCATTCGCTATTTTATGACAATTCCAGAGGCTTGTCGTCTGGTACTTGAGGCCGGAAACATGGGCAAGGGTGGTGAGATTTTTGTTTTTGATATGGGAGAACCGGTTCGCATTGCAGATCTGGCAGAACGAATGATTCGATTGTCCGGATATCGTCCTTACATAGATATCGATATCAAGTTTACCGGCCTGCGACCGGGTGAAAAACTATATGAAGAATTACTAAACGATAAAGAACATATAAAACCGACACACAACCCTAAAATTATGATTGGGAAAATCAGAGAACAAAATTTCACAGAAGTTTTGAAACAAATTCTTTTTCTCATAGATAGAGCAAAGGAATCTGATGATATTGAAGTAATCCGAGTGATAAAGGAAATCGTACCTGAATTTGTCAGCGAAAATCCACATATATAGTAACCCTTATGAGCTTGTTCCAACAACAATTTGAAGAGATCAGAAAACTGGTCGATTATGAAGATTTTGCGTTATTAACGAAGCGGATCATTGATCTGACTCTGGATACCGAAAATAGTGTGTTTTACAGGAAAACAAACGATTTTTTAGATTGGATTGATTCGAATTCTGATAAAACAGACGACAATAAAGCAAAATTTATATCTTTATTGGATGCCCTTTATCAGGAATTGATCCATAAAAATGAAATTTCAGATCGGGAATCGATTTTGTTATCTGTGCAAAATTTAATACGGACTTATAAAAAATCATCGTTTGCCTTAGGTCCTATCAGCTTTAATATCAAAGAGGGACAAATTGTTGGTTTGGTAGGAGAGAATGGTAATGGCAAGACCACCTTACTTCGTTCTTTATGTGGGGAGCTACAGCTTACGGGTGGAAAAATCGATTATTCATTTCAATATTCAGACGATTATGATTTGAGATCAAAACTGATTTATATTCCTCAGCGTACTCCGTCATGGCATGGTTCATTGCTTACGAACCTGAGGTTTACAGCTGCTTCTTACGGAATTTATGGGGAGGAAAACTTGTTGTTGGTAGAACTCATTATCGCCAGGATGGGATTGCGTAAATACCGCTCATATTATTGGAAAGATCTTTCCTCCGGATATAAAATGCGGTTTGAACTGGCTCGAGCCTTGTTGCGCAGACCTAAATTACTCCTAATCGATGAACCTCTGGCTAATCTTGATATTCTTGCACAACAAATTGTACTGGATGATTTCAGGGATATTGCTTCTTCTCCGTTTCGTCCTATGGGAATAATACTTAGTTCTCAACAATTATATGAGGTGGAGAAAGCATCTGATACTGTTTTATTTCTCAAAAATGGATCTCCACGCAATTTAAATCAAGATACGGATGTTACTTTTGTTGAAGTACCTAAATTTATAGTGGAGTTTGAATCGTCCTGGAATCAGGAACAACTTCGTAGCGCTTTAGAATATCTGAAATTAGAAAAACTTCAGATAAATGGAGGTACTTATGTTGCCAGTTTTCCGGATGAAATTCTTCAGGAGGATTTCTTGAAAACGATCCTGGAGAAAAAAATACCGGTAGTTTATTTCCGGAACATATCTAATTCTACTCGTCGATTTTTTCTTTCTTAAAACTGCAATCCCATGTTAAAAAATATACAAAAATATTTGCTGATCCATTACCCATTGATTTGGAATGTTCGGTTTGTTCCGATGGCTATTATATTGATCCTGCTTCATTTGATATTCTTTGGTATTGGTTATCTTGTGACAGATACCTCATTTTCAGAGATATACCATTATGGAGATGAATTGCCCTTGCTCTATTTTATAGCTGTATTGGTCGGAGTTTTATTATTTATAGCCTGGCTTGTATTTTACAACCGGAATAATGGCTTCAAATCGTTTTATCCTCGGAAAACAAGCCAGTTGTATCTGGAATGGGTTATGATATTTGTCATTGTTTCAGGTATTTCACTTGTTCCTGTAACATTGACTGCAGGGTATTTAACTAGATGGAAATCAGTAGCTTCAATGGATGAAGCTAAAATCGCCTGGGATGTATTAGAAAAGGTGAATGTGTTGATTCCGAATTCTTTAGATAGTTATGCATACGATACCTTATACCATAAGCCAATTCCTATCCCTGAAAATATGGTATATCTTGCAGATACTTTGAGTCCGAATTTATATTCCTTTAATTATGATTGGGCGGATAAAAATATAAGAGTGGTAGGATATGTCGGAGCTTCCTTACTTTTCTATAGGGGATATTATTACTATTCCGATAGTTATGAATATATGGATGATGATGATAAACGGAAGTTTCAGAAGGAAAATCTTGTAAGACAGTGGCTTCAGAACGATATGAGAGACAGTCTTTTTACTGTTATGACCGAATTTGAAAAACTTCAGAAAAAACATCATCTTCGTTCGAATATTACTCCTGAAAAATGGTTGCAAAGAATATATAATCCTCCGTTTTTTCCTGTAAAGGGATCTACGGCAATTCAGGACCGCGAAATAGACGAGTCGAATTTTTATGAAACAGAGGCACGCTTTGATAGTTCTCTTGATGCAGGATACGAGGTGGATACTTCGAAAGCATTACCATATCTTCCATACGAGAATCTGAGATCCGGATATGACCAAGTTTTGGATTCGTATGATTCCGGAGAAGAAATCCGGATAATCACTTTGATCTGTCTGTGTATCTCTATTTTTATGTCTTGCCTGGTTTATTCTTTTAGATTCTCAAAAGGAAAATCGTGGTTGATTGCTTTTATTGGAACTGGAGTGTTAATATTTATTACTACTTTACTGGCTGTCGCTTTTATGAAATTTATTAATTGGGACGAAGAAGTGGTCGTTTTGTT
>JAVBUX010000146.1:0-6943 GCA_031554915.1 Bacteroidales bacterium
ATTATGAACAATTTTTTTCCATAAAGAAGTGGCATCGGTTTCCTTAACATACCAAGGTTCGTCTGAATCAATAGGATATTGTTGGAAAAATGGAGTTTCATTGATTGCGCACTCCATGAATTTATCAGTCATTTTTACCGAAACATTAGCTCCAGTCACTTTTCCTTCAGTCATTTTTGCGTCTATAAATGATTCTGAATCAGGGTGTTTTACTGATACGCTCAACATTAAAGCTCCTCGGCGACCATCCTGTGCAACTTCCCGTGTCGAATTTGAATAGCGTTCCATGAATGGAACCAAGCCGGTGGAGGTAAGAGCCGAGTTTTTAACAGGAGAACCCTTTGGACGGATGTGTGATAAATCATGACCAACTCCTCCCCGGCGTTTCATTAATTGTACCTGTTCTTCGTCAATGCGGATGATAGCTCCATAGGAGTCTGCCAAACCATCCATTCCGATCACGAAACAGTTGGAAAGCGATGCAATTTGAAAATCATTTCCAATTCCTGTCATCGGACTTCCCTGGGGAACAATATATTTGAATTTGTCAAATAAGTCGAAGAGTTCCTTGTCGGATAACGGATTGGCATATTTCTTTTCAATGCGTGCTATCTCATTGGCTAATCTCCAGTGCATATCTGCCGGAGTTTTTTCATAGATCTTGCCGAATGCGTCTTTCAGGGCATATTTATTAACGAATACTTTTGCTGCCAGCTCATCGCCGGTAAAGTATTCCAGGGAAGCGTCATAAGCTTCATCAAAGGTATAAGTTTTCCTTTCCACTGTTTATTCGTGTTATATTTGTAATTTTTATACGAGCTGTTCAGATTAAAATGCAATATTACGGAATCATTTTTAATCGTACAAATATTTCAAATGGAAAATACGATAATGTTGAAAAGTTTTCCAAAATAAAAATTAAACTTCTGATTATTAGTATTTTGAATTTTTTGATTGTAGATAAAGTTTTCCAAACTGGAAATTGCAATTTGAATATTGTTGGAAGGAATGTTAATTATTTTTCTTCTTTTATTCACATGAGTTCTCCCATATTACTGGGTAAACTACAATTCATCTTAAAAAACAAAAAGCAATGAAGGTTACTATTTGATTCATTATTTGATGTTCAAAATTCCTTGGAAAAATAACTTTTAAACAGAGATTTTTCTGAACCTTTGCACTTTCTTTTTTTTGAGAAAAATAGATCTTCAGATTACACCTTAAATCTAAGAACTAAGTATAATTTTTTCGTTTTATGAAAAAAGCTTTTTTTCTCAACAGCACATTGTGCTTCTTTTTGTTGTTCACCTTTGCTCAGACAGGGGCTGATATGGTGTGATCGATCAAAACTATTCATGTATGAAAAGTCAATTTGTCTCTCCAAGTAAGAATACATGTTGCCAACTTATTGTAATTCCCTGATCCTGACTTCAATCCCTGATTCGGATTTCAACTCTTCTGCAATCTTTTTCACATCTGTTGCTCCATAGTGGTATGGATAAAATATTTTGGGTTGTATAACTTTAGCCGCTTCTACAGCTTGTTCAACTGTCATTGTATAAGGTAAATTACAAGGTAAAAATGCAATATCTATATTTTTCAATTGTGCCATCTCCGGAATATTTTCAGTATCTCCGGCTATATAAATATTAAGTTCGTCGATTGTAAGAATATAACCGTTATCACCTCTTTCTTTCGGATGGTAGTTTTTGCGTTCCGGAGTAATATTATAGGCAGGTACTGCTTTCAATTCAAGATAGGGAACCGGCTTTATCGTTTCTCCATTCTTCATCGCAATTCCTTCTCCGAATTTTTTCTGAGTGGCTTCGTTCAGTATAATAATTGTTCCGTCTTTTTTCAAAGCTTCAATTGCCTTTGTGTCATAATGATCCGAATGTTCATGTGTAATCAGGATAATATCAGCTTTAGGTTGGGTACTGAAATCGGCAAACATACTGACCGGATCAATATAGATCAACTGATTATTGTATTTAACAATCAAACTGGAATGTTTGATGAAATATATGGACAACTCCTTGTTACTCTTTGTTTTAAAGTTGTCTTTTGGAAATGTTTGAGCATTTGTTGTCATGACGCAAACAAAAAATGATAATAAAAAATAGATTGATTTCATAGTATTTAAACGTTTTATACTGGATTGATGTTTTTATACAGACCAAAGATAATCAATATTTCCTCAAAAAATATTACCTTTGCACCATTAATTGAAGGTTTTCCTTCCGTGTAACTTAGATTAACCACGTAAAAAACAGAGAATTATGTTGAAAAAAAATGCTGCTCTTGTCCTCTTTTCCGGAGGCCAGGACTCTACTACATGCCTCTTCTGGGCATTAAAACAATTCGATTCGGTAAGAGCTTTGTGTTTTACTTACGGACAACGGCACTCCAAAGAAGTGGAGGTTGCGCAAGCTATTGCAGAAAGGAATAATGTTCCTTTTCAAATGTTGGATGCTTCAATTATCAGCCATCTGGCAGAGAATTCACTGACAAATCCGGATATTGTCATGGATGAGGAGAAACCGGCCCATTCTTATCCGAATACTTTTGTACCAGGCAGGAATCTCCTTTTTCTTACCTTTGCTGCAGTTATTGCACGTTCTCACGATATTAAGAACCTGGTAACCGGAGTTTCTGAAGCTGATTATAGCGGATATCCGGACTGTCGTGATACATTCATTCGTTCGGCAAATACTACATTGAATCTGGCAATGGATGAAGAATTTATTGTGCATACTCCTTTGATGTGGCGCGATAAGACCCAGGTTTGGGCTTTAGCCGATGAATTAGGTGTATTTGATATTGTTAAAAATGAAACTCTTACTTGCTATAATGGTATTGTTGCTGACGGATGCGGCCATTGTCCTGCATGTAAACTAAGAAGTGAAGGTCTGAAAAACTACCTCATCAAATAAATATATCATTATGAACGATCAAACAGCCAACCTCACTCTTTTAGGTGGAAAAACAGAATATAAACAGGAGTATGCTCCTGAAGTGCTTGAAACATTCACTAATAAACATCCGGAAAACGACTATTGGGTAAAGTTCAACTGCCCGGAGTTTACCAGCCTTTGTCCGATCACCGGACAACCAGATTTTGCTACCATTGAAATCAACTATCTCCCACAGGAAAAGATGGTTGAAAGTAAAAGTTTGAAACTATATCTTTTCAGTTTTAGGAATCATGGTGCATTTCATGAAGACTGTGTGAATATCATCATGAAAGATCTGATTCGTTTGATGGATCCTAAGTATATAGAAGTAACTGGTATTTTTACTCCCCGCGGAGGAATAAGTATTCATCCGTATTGTAATTACGGAAAACCGGGTACAGAATATGAAGATATGGCTAAAGAGCGCTTGTTACGTCATTGATTATCCTGCCTTCAAGGAAAGCCTTATAATTTTCGACAGCGATTCCCATCAGACGATTGCGTGCTGATTCTGTATCCCAGGCATAATGTGGGGTTATAAAAAAGTTTTTGGCTGTCAACAACGGATTGTCAGCTTTGGGAGGTTCGCTTGATAATACATCCAGTCCGGCTGCATAGACTTTGCCTGTATTTAATGCATTGGCCAGAGCTTCTTCGTCAATAATAGGTCCACGGCTGGTATTGATAATAATTGCAGAGGATTTCATCAATTGAAGGTGATCAACATTTACCAGGTTTCTTGTATTGTCATTTAAAGGGCAATGTAATGAGAGGACATCGCTGTTACTAAATAAATCTTCTCTACTGACTTTCTGTATAAATTCAGGTAGTTCATCCTGTTTTTTTGAGGTTTCCGCAATTACATTCATGCCGAATGCATTTGCAAGTTGTGCTACGGCCATGCCGATATGACCAAGTCCGATGATCCCCATCGTTAACCCATGTATCTCGATCAAAGGTTTGTCCCAAAAACAAAAATCTCGATTTCGGCTCCATCGACCTTCACGGACTTGCTCAGCATGATATCCAACATGTGTTGTGATATTTAATAAATGAGCAAAAACTGTTTGTGCAACAGAGTTTGTGCTATATGACGGAATGTTGGTGACAACAATTCCGCGTTTTTTTGCAGCATTGATATCTACGATATTATAACCAGTAGCCAGTACCCCGATATATTTAAGCTCAGATAGTTTGTTAATGGTCTCCTCATTCAACGGTGTTTTGTTGGTAATAAGGGCGCTTGCACCTGCTGAGCGTTCTTGGATTAGTGCCCGCGGTGTAAAATCATATATTTCACATGATAGAGCAAGTGATTTGAAATTAGTCCAATCCAAATCTCCTGGATTCAGGGCAAAACCGTCTAGAATTACAGTCTTCATCATTGCAGAAATATTTTGTAGATTCTTATCGGATTAAAACACTTCGATGTTTGAAATGGTTGGGGATGCCTTGGAATCCTTGATGTTGATTTTTATTTTATTCGTTTGCAATGGGGATTCCAATGCTAATATTCTTTTATGGCCTATAGTTGTACCTTCTGCAATATGTTTCCAGTTTCCATCGATGAAAGCATCGACGGTAAAGGATTTTACACGTTGTCCGAGTTTGATATATTCCTGGATAGATACATAATTGATTGTTTGATTACTACCCAGATCGATTTCAATATTTCCTGTTTTGATATCGTCGTTAGTAGCCCAGTATGTATCCGGATTCCCGTCAGTTGTGTTATTGGAAGCAAAACTTTTACTTTTTCCTCGGTAAGAATCAGCTTTTGTTTTTGCATTGACTGCAAGATTCGTTGCAAAGGCTTTGTCTATAAGATTTTTCCAACCTTTCAAAGCAGCAATATCATTCTCATGCAATAAACCCCGTTGATCGGGTGGAATATTAAGGATCAGGTTTGCACCCCTTCCAACAGATTCCAGATATATTTTGAACAGATTTTCCGATGTCCGCACTTTGCTGTCTTCCTCCGGATGATAGAACCATCCCGGGCGAATAGAAACATCCACTTCTGCCGGAATCCATGATGTGCCGTTTTCGGATCCATGATTTAGCAGGCTTTCAATTCCTCCTTTTCCGGGGTGTAAAGTATCGTTGCTTATTGTGCTCCAGTTTGGATCTCCGATAAAGCCTTTTTCATTACCGCACCAGCGGATATCAGGTCCCGCATCACTGAACATCATAGCTTGAGGCGAAAGCTCCCGGACTATAGCGTGCGTATTTTTCCAACCATAATAAACTGTATTGTCAATTTTGCGCATTTCTTTTGCTCCTCCGTAATATCCGTCACCTCCATTTGCTCCATCAAACCAGACCTCGAATACGGGACCGTAATTTTCGATCAGTTCGCGCAGTTGATTACGATAATAAGTCAGGTATTCAGGCGTTCCGTAATCCGAACGGTTTCTGTCCCACGGAGAAAGATAGATTCCAAATAATAAACCGTGTTTTTTGCAGGCTTCAGAAACCTCTTTCACAAGGTCGCCCTGACCGTTTTTATATGGACTGTTTTTAATGGAATGTTCCGTATATTTACTTGGCCATAAACAAAAACCATCGTGATGTTTACAGGTAAGCACAAGACCTTTTAATCCGGCTTCTTTGAGTGCAATAACCCATTGTTCCTGATTGCATTCAGATGGATTAAAAATCGCAGGTTTCTCATCACCATATCCCCATTCTTTACCAGTGAAGGTGTTCGTGGTGAAATGAATAAAAGCATATTGACCCAGATCCTGCCAGGCAAGTTGATGTTCGTTAGGAACAGGCAGAATTGCTTCTGGAGGTAAAACTTCTTTTTTCTGACATGACAAAAAGGAAAGTGTGATAAATCCGGATAATAAAAGTGATACGATCTTTTTCATGTTAATAGTGAAAATAAATTGTTACAATCGTAAAGATACAAAATAAATTGTAAAATTGTTCTCCTTTTCCGAAAAACTATTTTCTGGCACCTTCTGGTCAGGTTAATGCTTGTTGATAAGCTTCTTTTTTTCTTTGTTTACTTCCTTTAATTTAAAGAGAATAACAAACGGGTTTTAGTTTTTGAATTTCTTCAGAAATAATGATATTACAAGGGGCTATCCAATTTTTGGAAAACCCCTTGTTCTATTTAGCTTCTTATTTCAGTTTGAATGCTGATTTAATTTCCTTGACATAATCCAGTTTTTCCCAGGTGAAAAGTTCTACTTTGACTTTCAATGGTTTAGGATTATATCTTGAATTGAAAACTTTCGTTACAGTTTCCGGAGTACGTCCCATGTGTCCGTATGCAGCAGTTTCCAGATAAATTGGGAAACGTAGTTTCAGACGGTTTTCAATCGCTTTTGGGCGCATGTCGAAAATTTTCGATACTTTCTCTGCAATCTCACTGTCGCTGACAGATACATTACTTCTTCCATAAGTATTTACAAAAATATTCATAGGTTCGGCAACTCCAATTGCATAAGCCACTTGTACCAATACTTCGTTACAGACACCGGCAGCAACCAGATTCTTCGCAATATGACGGGCTGAGTAGCATGAAGAACGGTCAACTTTGGATGGATCTTTTCCTGAGAAAGCTCCACCTCCGTGTGCTCCTTTTCCTCCGTAAGTATCCACGATGATTTTACGGCCAGTAAGACCAGTATCGCCATGAGGACCTCCAATCACAAACTTACCGGTTGGATTGACATGGTATTTGATTTTATTGGTGAATAGTTTCTGAACAGATACCGGATATTGAGCTTTTACTCTCGGGATCAGGATATTCTTGACATCTTTGGCAATTTGATCCTGCATCGCTTTATCAGCAGCCAGTTGGGCTTTTTCAGAATCGCCTGAAGGCAAAACAAACTCATCGTGTTGTGTAGATAAAACAATGGTATCAATGCTCTCTGGAGTCCCGTCTTCACTATAGCGGATTGTTACTTGTGATTTGGCATCCGGACGAAGATAAGGCATCAATTCGATTTCATTTTTACGGATTTTAGCCAGTT
>JAVBUX010000153.1:0-4244 GCA_031554915.1 Bacteroidales bacterium
AAATTCGTTTCAGTGAAGTAGATTCCATGAATATTGTATGGCATGGTTCCTACGCACTCTACTTTGAAGATGCCCGGGAATTCTGGGGATCAAAATATGGCTTAGGTTATCTTGATATTTTCGAAAATGGTTACTATGCACCCTTGGTCGAATTGAAATTCAATTACAAAAGACCTATGACTTATGGCAAAAAAGCGAGGATAGAAGTCAGCTATCGTAACACGGCAGCAGCAAAAATCATTTTCGATTACGAAATATATGATGAAGAAAGTGGCGCACTAGCAGCTACTGGCTATTCAATCCAGGTTTTTACGGACAAACAATATCAATTAGTTTGGACAAATCCCCCATTCTATGAAGAATGGAAACAACAAAGAGGACTGTTATGATTTTCCAGATTGGTGATAATATTATATCGTCTTTAGGATTTACAACTGAAGAAAATTACCAGGCTATCAAATCGGGAGCTGTAGGTTTACGTTACTATGACTCTTACATGAATGGCGTTGAACCATTTGTGGCATCTCTCATCGACAGGGATAGATTAAATGAACGATTCTTTTCTATTTGTCCTGCCCCCAATTCACATACAGATATCGAGAAAGCCTCTATTTTATCGGTCACAACCGCAATTGAAGAAGCCCAAATTGATGTTGCTTCTCCTCGGGTTCTATTCCTTTTTTCAACAACAAAAGGGAATGTCCATTTATTAGAGAATAATAATTGCGAAATATCTGATAATCAAGCACATCTATGGCATTCAGCACAAAAAATAGTTGAATATTTTAACAACCCCAATACACCAATAATTGTTTCTAATGCCTGTATATCAGGAGCTTCAGCACAAATAGCAGCTATGCGGGAGTTGGAATCCGGGATGTACGACTATGCTGTTGTCATCGGTGCAGATATGCTTTCCAGGTTTATTGTATCGGGGTTTCAGTCATTCAAAGCGCTATCAGAGGAAAATTGTCGCCCGTTTGATGTTGCTCGTAAGGGCTTAAACTTAGGCGAAACCGCGTCCTCCATTATCTATTCTGCAAAGCAAAAAAACAAATCTCAGATTGCACTACGAAAAGGTGCTATTTGTAATGATGCCAACCATATATCAGGTCCGTCACCGATTGGAGAAGGCAGTTTTAGAGCATTACAAAATGTAATGCAAGATGTAAAAAACGAAGATATTGCATTTATTAATGCGCACGGAACCGCAACTCCCTACAACGACGCAATGGAATCTATTGCAATTACTCGCGCGGGATTGGAATCTGTACCGGTAAACAGTTTGAAAGCTTATTTTGGTCATACCTTAGGAGGAGCCGGCGTTTTAGAAAGTATTATTTCTATGCATGCATTATTGGATGATACAGTCCTCCCAACAGCGGGTTTTGAAAATAAAGAGAGCGAATGTTCTCTGAATATTGTAAAGCAAATTGGAACGACAAAGAAGCCTTTTTGTCTAAAAATGTTATCCGGATTCGGAGGATGTAATGCCGCTCTGTTATTCGAGCGAGGTCAATTCGACTCTTTGCTTGAAAAGACAACTAAGCCGGAAGAAAAACGCTTGTTTATCAAAAAGCATATTCATCTGAATTTGCCTTCAGGAGATGTTGAAAAGAAAGACTTTCTCAGCTCTGTTTACCGTTCATTGAAGATCGATTATCCTAAGTTCTTCAAAATGGACAACTTGTCTAAGTTGGGGTTTTTAGCTTCGGAACTAATTCTTAAAGAAGAAAAGCTACAGTATTCAAATAATGAAAATCTGGCTGTTATCTGCTTTAATCGAAGCTCTTCTTTAGAATCCGACATTCTATTTCAGACAACAATACAAGATCCGGAAAACTATTTCCCAAGTCCGGCTTTCTTTGTATATACTCTTCCGAATATTGTGACAGGCGAAATAGCTATTCGAAATAAATTTTATGGTGAAACTTCTTTTTATATCTCCGAATCACTAAACTCGGCACAACTATTTCAAACGGTTAATAATGCATTTCAGAATAAAATAACTGATGCAGTCCTGGTTGCATGGATAGAATCATTGGGAGAAAAAGAAGAGGCATTCATGATGCTGGTGGAGAAAGAGCCTTCCGACATCCTTTTTTCAATAGAACAAATAAACATACTATATAGCAACAACAAATAATAGTACAATATGGAAAATATAATTGCAAAACTTAAAAAAGAAATCATCGATGTGTTAAATCTGGAAGAAATAACACCGGAAGATATTGTAAATGATGCTCCTCTTTTCGGAGATGGACTTGGTTTGGATTCGATTGACGCTTTGGAGTTGATCGTTCTTCTTGAAAAAAATTATGGTATCAAATTGAAAGATCCCGCACAAGGTCGCGAAATTTTCAAATCGGTACAAACTTTGGCTGAATACATCCAGGCAAACAGAACAAAATAATGATGGCAAATCGTATCTTTATTTCAGGTGCGGGTATTGTTTCTGCAATCGGTAATAACAAACAAGAGGTTCTATCATCGTTGTTGAACCAAAATACCGGGATTGCTCGCCTTCGTTATTTAAAAACGTCTCATACTGAATTTCCGGTAGGTGAAGTGAAATTTACGAACGAAGAGATGAGCCAATTTTTGCATATTACAGAAACTCAGGAAATGTCACGCACATCTTTGATGGGCATGATGGCAGTACAAGAAGCACTTAAACAAGCAAAGATACAACAAAAAAACGGGTTGCGAATAGCCTTTATTTCAGGAACAACTGTTGGAGGAATGGACAAAAGAGAGCTATGCTACGACTCTTCTCCAGAAAATGACACCAAAAACGATTACATAGAACAGTTTGATTGTGGAAGATCTACAGAAATAATCGCAGATCATTTCGGAATCTTTTCGATAGTGGAGACTATCTCAACAGCTTGTTCTTCAGCTGCTAATGCAATAATGAAAGGAGCGCAATTGATTCAAGACGGCAGAGCTGATATTGTTGTTGCAGGAGGAAGTGAATGTATTACAAAATTCCATCTCAATGGGTTCAACTCATTGATGATACTAGACCAAAGTCCTTGCAGACCCTTTGATGCTAACCGGGCCGGATTAAACCTGGGCGAAGGAGCTGCATATCTTGTTTTGGAATCAGAGGAAGTGGCACTCCGGCGTAATAACACAGAACCCCTATCCTACCTTTCCGGGTATGCCAATACTTGCGATGCATACCATCAGACAGCCTCGTCTCCGAATGGAGATGGCGCCTATTTAGCTATGGTAAAGGCACTTGAAACTTCCGGATTAAAACCAGATGATATTGATTATATTAATGCCCACGGAACAGGAACTGCCAACAATGATTTAAGTGAAGGAATTGCCATTCAACGGGTATTCGCCGAAAAAATTCCTCCCGTATCTTCCACTAAATCATTTACAGGACATACAACAAGTGCGGCCGGAAGTGTAGAGGCTGTTATTTCATTGTTAGCTCTAAAGCATAATTTTATCCCCTCAAATATACATTTCACAACGCAGATAGAAGAATTGGCATTTTCTCCATATATTGAGAAACAATCTTTGGAAAATTCTAAAAATTTGCGCCATGTTTTGTCTAATTCGTTTGGATTTGGAGGGAATGGAACCACATTAATATTTTCAAAATGAACAATGTATATATTATAGGAGCTAAACAAATTTCCGCTCAATCTCCTCTGACAGAAGATTGGATGGATAATCCGCTATTTTACAAAACTCCTGTTGTTCATGCAATAGATCCGGATTATAAGCAATATTTTGCACCCAATGAGGCGCGGCGTTTGGGAAAAATCTTGAAAAGAGCAATGCTTACTTCTCAACAATTAATAAAAGAAACCGGCATTTCCAACCCGGAAGCTATTATTACAGGGACTGGGTTGGGATGTATTGAAAATACAGAGGCTTTTCTAAATGCATTAATACTCGAAGGAGAACAAATGCTTAAGCCCACTCACTTCATGCAATCTACGCATAATACCATCAGTTCTCTCATTGCGATAGATCTTCACTCTCATGCCTATAACTCCACCTATACTCATAAAGGAATTTCTTTTGATTGTGCACTGCTGGATGCTTTCATGCAGTTAAAAAATGGGCAAATACAAACAGCTCTCGTGGGAGCACATGATGAAAGAGTTCATAACTATCTTACTCCATCGGAACAAACTGATGATTTAGGCAATATCCAAAATGGATTTAAGGGGGAGGCTTCCGTGGGCATGATGTTGTCAACGGTTCAAAAAGAAGGAGCT
>JAVBUX010000200.1:0-2930 GCA_031554915.1 Bacteroidales bacterium
ATAAAGAAACTTATCTGGCCCCGGTATCTGATGTTCATAAAGATGATCTGATGCATTTGTTGGACGAAAAAAAGATCAAGTACAACAAAGCCATCATGTACCGCACTGTAAGTAATGATTTTACTCCGGAAGAACAATTTGATTACGATATGTTGTTGTTTTTCTCTCCGGCAGGACTTGCATCTTTGATGAAAAATTTTCCTGAGTTCCAGCAAAACGAGATTAAGATCGGTTGTTTTGGTGCTTCTACAGCAAAAGCGGTTCGTGATGCCGGATTACGTCTGGACATCGAAGCTCCGAATCCTGAAGCGGCATCGATGACCGCTGCTCTTGAGAATTATCTGAAAGGATTATCTAAAAACGGTAAAAAATAATTTCTGAATCGAATCAAAAAATACACTTGGTAAGGAAGAACGTATCTCTTCTCTGAAAGATATTGAACTGCTATTCGGAAGCAATCAATCTTTCAAAAATTTCCCTTTGCGCGTATTGTATGGAAAAAAATATCCCCGGACTTCCAAAGCCGGGGTTTCTATTTTGATCAGTGTCCCCAAAAAGAGATTTAAGAAAGCTGTACAACGTAACCAAGTTAAACGCTTGATCCGTGAGGCTTATCGCCTGAATAAAAGCAAACTACTGGAGACACAAATGCAAGCCGACTACGATTTATTAATCGCCTTCATCTACCTTGGACAGGAAATCATTGATTTTCAGGATCTGGAACAGAAAATGCAAAATATCCTGGAAACATTAAAAGAACAATTACCAGAATGCAATTCTTGAAAAAAATAGGAATTTTTATTGCACTGTTACCGGTTCACTTTTATCGCTACTGCATCTCGCCTCTGACTCCGGCATCATGCCGTTATACTCCAACTTGCTCTCAATATGCTATCGATGCCATCAAAAAATACGGACCCTTTAAAGGAGGATATCTGGTAATTAAACGAATTTTGCGATGCCATCCCTGGGGAGGAAGCGGCTATGATCCGGTGCCCTGATACTTATTTTTTCTCTATGAAAACCTTTCGGATACTTTGATCCTTTGACCTGACTGTTAATTCAGCCTTTTCTTTATTCAACAAAAAAGAACCCATTAGTATATCACATCTTGACATACCTTCAAGAGGAATATCATCAACTTGAATAATTTCGTCGTTGTAATTTAATTCTCCATTAAAATTCCCCCATAAAGCTCCAACACAAAGCTTCCCGTCTAAATAAACAAAATCAATATTCCAGTCTTTTATGTAAGCATTGGTAATAAGATCGAATGGCTCAAAATAAAATTTCTTGTTTTTATAGTCCACAGTAACCACACCATATTTCAATAATTCGGATCCAATTCTCGATCCCAGTGATGATGTAGAGCTGGCAACAATATTCCGAATTAAGGTATTATTCAATTTTACTTCAGAAAATTGGATTCGATATACGATTGAACTATCTGAATTTCCCCATATTCCTATACCACTATTGCCATAACCTAAAGCTATCGATTTAAAAATATTCTTCCGTTTTATCGATCGGACTCCCCATTTTTTTAAAGAAAACAAATTGCCATCTCCGGTATCAAAGAGAACTTTTTCCTCTTTTTTGTTTTCCAGTCTTATTTTAAAATATGGACTTTTCTGTTTGTCAAAGCTAAGTTCTGATGCATTTTCTGTTTTTAAAGGAAGTTTTGTTTCATCATCTGTAATAATAATCAAGCTGTCTTTAGGCTCAAACCGAACAATCGAATTCTTTAGGATATTACTACCGATAATACCATCTATTTTCCAACATTCTAAAAAAATAGAAGAATCCGGAAGTACCAATACCGGGATATCCGTAAACCGGACTTTATCCATTTTCAATTCCGAAAGAATTGCTCCCGTTAATTTGCCTTTCTTTCCATTCGCATCTACTACTTTCACATCAGACTTTTCAGTTGGTTTGATATCATTTAAAAGAGTTTCAGAGATACTTACAGGGGCTCCTGTATCAAATAAGAAACGATGTTCCTGATTTCCTATCTCAATTTTTACAATAAGCTTATTCTTAATCAACTCGTATGGAAGTTTAATACAATATCCTACACTATCTGTTGTAGCGCCCTTGGCTAAATTGATTTTTTTTGCAGAAACATGATAAACAGAAAATAAAGCACAAAGAATAAAAAAATAAAATCGTTTCATATTACTAAAATTTTAAACTAATAAAGATAATGTTAAGAGTATATTGCCGCTTCAAAGATATTAATTTACGAATGTTTTTATTATTATCTTTGTAAATAATTATGCTATTTTACGATATCCATACACATTCCCTCTCTTCCGGAAAAGATATAATATCTATTTTTAATCGGAGTGTTGGCGAATTCGGGTCATTCTGTGGCCTAGATCTGCAGCATCAACTATATTCCCTCGGACTTCATCCTTGGAAAATACGGGAAGATAATTTATCAAAAGGGATTGATTTCATCGAAAAAAATTCCATTTTTGACTCTATAAAAGCTATTGGAGAGTGTGGATTGGATAAATTATGCGATACTCCCTGGAATTTACAGGAAAAAGCATTGATTGCTCAAATAAAGATCAGTGAATCAATTCAAAAACCACTGATTATCCATTGTGTGAAAGCTTTTGATGAGCTGATTGCTTTCAAAAAAGAAATAAAACCTCATCAATCCTGGATTATTCATGGGTATAGGGGTAAACCGGAGCAGGCAAATCAACTGATTTCTAACGGATTTTACCTTTCTTTCGGATCAAAATTTAATGAGGAATCGATAAAAGTTATTCCTCTGGAACGAATATTTCTTGAAACTGATGATAGTGGAGAGTCAATAGAAAGCGTTTATGGAAGCGTTACAAAGAATTTAGAAATAGATTTGGATATCCTTCAACAAAGAATCAGAGAAAACATTAATCTACATTTCAAAATATAAA
>JAVBUX010000145.1:0-4001 GCA_031554915.1 Bacteroidales bacterium
ATTGTCCTTTCCATTGTATAAAGACCTGTGATTACACCAAAAGTCCTTATTGTATTGTTCAGGCCCTCTATCAGGCCGCAAGAGGCAATATGAAAAAGGGCTATGCTTTTACTGGGATAAATGTTCATTTATCTCAAAAAATATCAAGTGTAAAAGAAGTGATATCTAAGTTGAAAGCTGAATTTCTGAACGCAACGCTTGAAGGCTAACTTTTGAATTAATCACAGATGCAGAAAATTATAGCATATCCTCTTTCCATCATCTATTATCTGTTGTTTGGATGTACTTTAGTGATTTTTCATCCTATACAATGGGTGTGTTTTAACCTGTTTGGCTATAAAGCTCATAAAAAGAGTGTGGACTTATTGTGCTTCTTTCTTGTGGCCAATACCTACGTTTTAGGGACAAGGTATAAAATCAGGAATCTGGACAAACTACCGACAGGTGTGCCTGTAATTATTGCGGCAAACCATCAGAGTTTGTATGATATTACTACTATTGGCTGGTTTATGAGAAAAGTACATCCCAAATTTGTTAGCAAAATTGAGTTGGGCAAAGGGATTCCCAGTATTTCATACAATTTGAATCATGGGGGATCGGTGCTTATTGACAGAAGAGATCCGAAACAATCGTTGTCAGCAATAAAAGAAATGGCTCAATATGTTGAGACTAATAAACGGTCAACAGTCATATTTCCGGAAGGGACAAGAAGCAAAACAGGTAAGCCAAGACCATTTGCAGAGAACGGATTGAAAATTCTTTGTAAATATGCTCCATCTGCCTATATGCTTCCTGTTACTATCAACAACTCCTGGAAAATGACCCAATGGGGTTCTTTTCCATTAGGGATAGGAAATAAACTCGAATTGATAGTTCACGATCCTATCCCCGTAGAAAACATGCCTTTTTCTGAAGTTTTTGAAAAAACAGAGCAAGTTGTAATTCAGGCTATTAATTAATTAAATTACAATTCCCACTGCTTCATCTCTGCCACAATCAATTGATAATCACGTTCCGTTTGCAACAAATTATTGATTGCGTCATAATATATTCCTAATTCCTGAATATAATTGATCAACGATAATTCTCCTGCATCCAGTGCTTTTTTCAATAAATCAGAGCTGTTGACAGATTCCATGCTTTTGCTGTAATCCGAGGCGATTTGACGGAGTTTTACCGCTTTTTGATACATTGCCTTGGATTCATTATAAAAACGAAAACTGGCATCGTTTTCAGCAGCCTGATAAGCCAAAGTTTGAGCCTTTATTTGTTTTACGGTATTTTTATTCTCCCAAAGAGGTATAGAAACGCCAACGGTCACTCCCTGGAAATGCTCATCAACTAATTTTTCGCTCATGTAACCTGCAAAAAACTTAGGTAAATTCATTGAGCGTTGAAGTTTTTCCGTCTTTTTACTAATTTCGGATCCTTTTTGCAAGTATTTGATTGACAGATTATTATCTTTAACCGAACTATACCATTTTTCAAAATCAGACGGCAATATTTCGTTTTCATAACTCATTAATGTAAAGTCAATTACATTACCTCCATTCAAACGAATCAATTCGGCTTTTAATAAGTCCTTCTCAGTCAGAATAGTGTTGATTTCTTTCTCTGCATTCAACAGGTTGAGTTTGGCTTTATTCAGATCCAGAATATTTGTTTCTCCCTTATTATATTTACTTTGATAAGCATTTGCAATCTGACGGGCATGTTGAAGGCGTTTTTCCAATTCTGCAGAATAGGTATTCTGGTAAATCAGTTCAATACAGAGTAGTTTAGCTTCCAGTAAGACCTTTTTACACTCGATTTGGTATTGTATATCAACCTGCATATTCTTTCCGTCAGAAACCTTTTGTTTGTAATGATAAGCTGTCGGAAAATCAAAACTCTGAGTCGCACTGAAATCTGTACGATTTCCAACATTGCTGTTATTTCCCCAGAGGTAGTGGTATTCTACCTCCGGATTTGCAAGATAAATACCGGTTTTATTGCTTATCTTTTCAGCTTCTCCGGATTGTCTCAAAGCAGCAAGAACTGTATTGTTTTGCTCTATCTGTTTCAATATCTCACTGATCGTCTGAGATTTCACCGGATTAAAAAGAGTCAATAACAGAAGTGTTATTCCTAATTTATTTATTATCTTCATTTTTTTCATTCTTTAATTTTTCATTTTTTTTCATCCACTGATATACTATCGGCACAATATAGATATTCAATAGGGTAGAAGTAAATAAACCTCCTAAAATTACGATGGCCATTGGACTTTGGATCTCATTCCCTGGTTTGTCTCCCTGGAAAACCATTGGTAATAGTGCCAATCCGGCTGTTAATGCAGTCATCAGGATTGCATTCAAACGATCGACAGAGCCTTGAATAATAGTCTCTTTCAAGCTTAGTCCCTGTTCCATCAAATGTTGATAGTTCGACACTAACAGAATACCATTTCGTGTAGCAATACCAAATAAAGTAATGAATCCGATGATAGAAGGAATACTCACAACCCTGGATGAAAAAAAGACAGCAAATACGCCTCCAATCAATGCCATAGGCAAGTTGAGAAGGATAATTCCGGATAATTTCGTATTCTTGAACTCATGGTAAAGCAACAGAAAAATAACTCCGATGGCCAAAAATGAGGTAAGCAGTAAAGTACGGGAGGCATGTTGTGCATTTTCAAATTGTCCTCCATACTCAATCCTATATCCTTCAGGTAATTGGATCTTTTGTGAAATCGATTTTTTAATGTCACTTACAGCACTGCTTAAATCCCGTCCGGAAACGTTCACAGATACAACTATTTTACGTTGTACATTTTCCCTGCTGATGGAATTAGGACCAGTTACAGATACTATTTCCGACACTTCTTCCAAAGGGACTTTACTTCCATCACCAGTGTCGATCAAAGCTGTTTTTATATCATCTATCGTTGTTGTATAAGCACTATCCAATTTCAGTACAAGATCAAAACTGCGCTGTCCTTCATATATTTCACATTGTTTCGCTCCCGAGAAAGCCAGGGAAACAAATTCATTGAATTCCTGAATTGTGATGCCATACCGAGCCAACATATTACGGTTAGCTCGAATCTGTAATTGTGGCACTTCTGTTTGTTGATCAACACTAACATCAACAAGTCCCGGGATATTGGAAATAGAATTTTTTATCTTATTCCCCAGTGAAAATAACTGATTCAGATCTGTTCCGAACAACTTAATAGCAATATTGGCACGCGTACCGGACAACATGTGATCAATACGGTGTCCCAGAGGTTGTCCGACAGTTGTTGCAATACCTGGAATGGATCCTAATTTTTCACGGACATCGGCCATAAATTCTTCCTGAGAACGTTTTTTTAGCTTGTAATTCACATCGATTTCTGCTCCGTTTATTGCTTGTGAATGCTCATCCAATTCTCCACGACCGGTACGACGGGTAGTTGTTTTCAGCCGCGTCGATCAGGCCGGTGCGCAGACCGGTGTAGACCTCGCCCATGGGCATCGGCGACGGGTTGGCACCCATGGCCTGGGCCATCGCCACCATCAGGTCGGACTGCTGAACGCGCAGCTTCATGCCCTTGGTGTCGGCCAGTGTCTTGACTTCCTTCTTGGAGTAGATCGAACGCGTGCCGCTGTCGTAGTAAGCCAGGCCGATGTAGCCCTTGGCGTCGCACGAGTGCAGGATCTTCTCGCCAGCGGGGCTGGCCAGCGCCTTGTGCATGTGGTCGACCGAGCGGAACAGGAACGGCAGGCTGGGCACCAGGGTTTCAGTGCAGATGTTGTTCATCAGGTTGCCCGGCACACGTGCCATGGCCAGCGCGCCCATCTTCACCTGCTCGATGACTTCCTTTTCGGTACCGAGCGTACCGTTGGAGTACACCTGCAGTTCGATGCGGCCGTTGGACTTCTTGGCCAATTGATCGCTCATCCAGCGCAGCGCCTTCGTGTTGGGGTAATCCTCGCCCCAGATCTCGGACACCTTCAGCACAACCTTGTCAGCGG
>JAVBUX010000180.1:0-8760 GCA_031554915.1 Bacteroidales bacterium
ATTATGAAAGTCCCAATTGTGAAATAACTTATCCTATTCAACCGAAAACAATGGTTGGAGCTGAGTTATTGGTAGAATTACCTGTAATTGGCGGAATTGCAGGAACAGGAGGAACTGATGGAGCTCTGTTGAAATTATTGGATCCTATTCCTGCCGATTACAATGTTTATTATAACGGATGGGATAAACGAAACATCGCTCCGACAAGCGGAGTGGGAATTCACCATCCGGCAGGAGATATCAAAAAATATCTACTTATACTACTACAGCGGGAGAAATGACATGGACTGGCGGACCAGACAATCAGTGGTGGAATGTCAAATGGGCAGAGACAACTAATGGTAAGAGTTTGGTCGAAGGTGGTTCATCTGGTTCCCCATTATTTAATCAGGATGGAAGAGTGGTTGGAAGCCTTACTGGCGCACCATCAATACCCGAAGTTCCTAAATGCCAACAACCAGCTGCTTATCATATTGGGTATTATGGTAAAATGTCCTACCATTGGGATGGGGATAATACAGGTACAGGTATTACAGATCCGACAAAAAAGATGAAGGACTACCTCGACCCCACAAATAGTGAAGTGGATGTCTTGGATGGTACATATACCGGAATTGCTGAACCTGTAGCATTTTTCACTGCCGACCAAACAAACTTCTGGGTATTAGATTCTGTAAATTATACAGATGCTTCTACAGGTGCATCCGCCTGGGAGTGGACATTTGAAGGAGGAATACCGAATACCTATAATAGACAAAATCCTCCGGCAATTACGTATAATGATCCGGGAACTTTTACCACAACACTTACTATCAATAAAGGAACTGCTGATCAAAAGATTAAAACAATGACCATTACAGTATCCGAAAGAGGAAATAATCCGGTTGCACCTGTTGCAAAATTTTCTTTAAACGGAACTTTGGTTCTGAGCGAAAATTTTGATACCCAACCAACGGGATGGAGTTCGGAAAAGAAAGGTGAGAGTACTGACGATTGGGCATTAGGCAATATGAATCATGATCTTCTCAAATTTCAGACAGTTGATCCCGCCAATATCTATTCACTAATATTTGTAGGAGATCCAAACAATATGGCTGACACCTGGTTTAAATCACCTACATATACAGTTGCCAATGGTTCCATGTTGGAATTCTGGTCTTTATGGGTATCGAATGAAGACAATAACTCGGGAGTTCTTTCTGTTCAGGTTTCAACAGATGATGGTGCTTCTTGGACTGAAGCATGGACGAATGGTCCGGATAATGTAAATATGACCTGGGAGTGGCGCAAAATCAATATCAGTTTGTCGGATTATGCCTCTTCTACTTTTAAATTAGCTTTCAAATACGAAGGTAAAGCAAATGATTTTGTTTTGATAGATAACCTCAAAATTATCACGCCGGAAGCGCTAGGCATACCTAAGACAATTTATGTTGGAGAAGCAGTGAGGCCAATAGATTGGTCAGATGGTCCTCCTGTGGTTTTTGAATGGATATTTGAAAATGGCACCCCAGCTACATCTACAGTACAATATCCTGATTCTGTCAGATATATGCAGCCCGGAACCTTTGATATTACACTAAAAGTAAAGAGTAACAAAGGAGAAGACACTTATTTGTTTAATGATGCCGTAACCGTTTTGGAGCAGTTGCCGGTAGCTGCCTTTGGTTCTGTCTCAGACGGATTTATCATGCAAACAAACAGCGGGGCATTTTTACCATTAACAGGAGGTAGCGTGCAATTAACGGAAAAGTGTAATAACTTTCCAACTTCCTGGCAGTGGACTCTAACCGGAGCAACTCCTTCAACCGGTACTGAACAAAATATTGAGGTGACTTATCCTGCGGGAGAAAATTACTATGATGTTAGTTTGACTGCTACAAACGGAGCCGGAACGGCAACACATACAGAAACCGATTATGTGAAAGTCGGTGGAAAAGCTGAAATATGGAACGTTCTATACGGTGAAATACCAAATATGCAATATACTTATTACTATTGGGGTATTGATTTTATTCTTACAGGGGTTGATTTATTCCCTTTCACAGCAGAGCGCTTTGAAACTCCTGCGACTGGAGAAATAACAAAAGTAAGGATTTACACACAAGATGTTGATCGAGGCGCAGCGGATATGACAGTTGGCATTTTCTCTGATGAAGGAGGAGTTCCTGGTACGCAAATTTCGCCGACAATAACAATTCCTGCCGACAATATTGCCGACAATGGTTATAATACCATCACATTTACAAATCCGATCGGAGTTTCCGGTTCTTTCCATGTTGTGGTTGGATGCACTGAACTTTATGAAACTGACTTTTGTATTCCTACCGTAACTCAAAGAAGTGACGAATACAACACTGTAAGTGTCTATTATGATGATGATTGGATCCCAATCACCAGCATATTTCCAGAAAAGAACATTTCAATGAATATTATTCCCGAGTTTACTTATACTCAGATGGATCTGACTACACCTAAAACAGTTAAGAAAAAATGTATAGACACTGCGCCTGAGACTGTAAACATTTCAACGAATGCTACTTATTGGACAGCTACGTCATCAGATTCATGGATTCACTTAAGTGCAACATCCGGAACCACAGGTCAACTATCATTTACGTTTACCTGTGATGATAATACGGGTAATTTCAGAACAGGCTGTATTACAGTTAAAGCTGGAGGTATTACAAAATATGTTGTTGTAGAACAAATGGGCAATACTCCTGTCAACTTGGTCGCAAGTATTAATTCTACAGACCAGATAGTAGATCTGACATGGGATCATAATGTGACGCCAGAGACACCTCCTGTTCCAACAAGTCTATCTCCTAGTCTGCTATCAACATTGACAACGGAGATAATATCAATGATCAATAGCAATTCTAAATCTAAGATTACGTTGCCAAACACCCTTTCTCAAACAAAAACAAATCAATGGGGATTGGAACGAATGTCCAGTTACAATTCAGTAAAAAGCACACCTCAAAATGAATTACGTTCAACCTCAGAGGTGAAACTTCGTTGGGATAATGGCACTAATTATGATGCAATAGGAATTTCAAGTGGTGGAGATCTTGAAGTTGCCATCATGTTTGACCAATCCGACATTTATAAATATCATGTGTCAAAGATAAAAGCTGTGGAAATTTTCCCATACGATCTGGGTACTAATATGGTGTTAAAAATTCGTATTGGTAACACAATTATTCATTCTCAGCCTCTTTCAGGTTTAACTGCAGGTACATTTAATCGCATAGAATTGACTAGTCCTGTCTTGGTTAATGCTAGTGATAGTCTCATCATCGGATATTCATATACACAAGCTCCGGGCTATAACTATGTCGCCGGTTGTGATGCAGGACCTGCAAAGGTTGGAAAAGGAGATCTGATCAGCTTGAATGGAGAACCATTTATATCTTTGGCTTATGATAGCGGGATTAGTGTAAACTGGAATATCTCAGTAATTTTAGAAACAAATACAGATGTGACTTATAATGTTTACAAAGATAATACTTTATTAGCATCAGGACTAACTACCAAATCTTATAAAGATTTGTATGTTCCAGGAGGTGATGCCTGTTATAAAGTATCCGCTGTATATTGTACAAATAGTGAGCTGGAGACAGCAAAATCCAATGAAACATGCCTGACAACTCTTCCTATTCCGGTGATTACGGAACAACCTAAGGATGCCACATTATGTAAAGGAAGCAACTATACATTATCCGTTAAGGTCCAGGGAGAAGGACTCAGTTACCAATGGTATAAAGGCAATAACAAGATTGGAGGTAATTCGTCAAGTCTCGAATTGAAAAATGTAACTCAGAAAGATCACGATACTTATTATGTCGTAGTAAGTAATGTGACTGGAACTGTATCTAGTAAAAAAGCAATGATATATGTTATAGAACCTCTCGATCAGATTTCTTATAAGGAATTTCCGGATGTTGCTTTCACAGGCTCTACTTACTTATTGAAACTGAACGGCTATTCCAATGTTACAAAATACACATGGAGTTTCAGCAAAGACAATGTTGTTAGCTTTGAACCTGAATCAGGTCCAAAAAATGAAACAAAAATAACATTCAGTGCTGCAGCAATTGGAGTTGGAACAATAAAAGTAGATTTGGAACATACTTGTGATACATACTCCCTTCGTCGAGATGTAAATGTTAAGTATCCTACCGGAATAGACGATGTGGACAATTCAATCGTTACGATCTATCCTAATCCGGTAAGTAATATTCTAAATATATCATACAATCAACAGCTAATCAAATCTGTAATTGTAAATGATATCAGCGGACGAACTATCGAGCGTTATGACAATGTAAGATCAAACCAATTATCCATCCAGGCTTCGAAATGGACAAAAGGAACTTACATTATTATTGTTGAAACAAACAAAGGAAGAACTATTCAGAAAGTTATCAAAAAATAGCAATCTGTAAGCAATTTCTTATAATTAAAGCGGTGATTCTAAGAAGTTTCACCGCTTTTTATTTTCTTCTGGTATTTTTCATATCAAAAGGTTAATTTTTCGATATATTTTTTGGCAAAATTGTTATTGTAAATCATTTTTAATCCGTAGATTTGCATAAAAATTCAGTACACCAAATTAACACTTATGAAAGTAAAGACCATTGTGACCGGAGTTATTGGGGCAGATGTACATGCCGTTGGTAATAAAATATTAGCTTATGCGCTGGAAGATGCGGGCTTTAATGTTGTAAATCTGGGAGTTATGGTTTCCCAGGAAGAGTTTATCAATGCAGCTCTGGAAACAAATGCAAGTGCAATTGTTGTATCTTCTCTTTATGGACATGGAGAGATTGATTGTAACGGTTTGCGCGATAAATGTAATGAAGCCGGATTAATAGATATCGTCCTTCTTGTTGGAGGTAATCTGGTAGTCGGGAAACAAGATTTTGCAGACGTTGAAAAACGTTTTGTGACAATGGGATTCTCCAAAGCATACCCTCCGGGAACTTCATTGGAGACAACAATTGAAGACCTGAATAAATTCCTAAGTTAACATTCGGCTATGATTTACTTAACGGCCGATTTCGGAAGTACCTATACGAAGTTGACTGCCATTGACGCTAAAGAATCCAGGATTCTGGCAACTTCCAATGCTTTCACAACCATCGAAACAAACATCATGGATGGTTTTTCTGCCGCTTTACATGAACTGGAAAAAAAGTCGGGAAAACAACATTACGATAAGATACTCTGTTGTAGCAGTGCCGGCGGGGGACTTAAAATGGTTGCTCTCGGACTAGTGCCTGAACTCACAGCCAAAGCTGCTAAACTGGCAGCATCCAGCGCCGGAGCCAAAGTTGTTAAGACCTACTCTTTTGAAATATCACAATCAGAACAAAACGAAATTTACGAAATCAATCCGGATGTTGTACTTTTGTGTGGGGGAACTGATGGAGGAAATAAAGAGGTAATCACTGCCAATGCAAAGAGATTATCTGCTATCGACCGGAACTTCTCAATCATCGTTGCTGGAAACAAAAGTGCATCGTATGAGTTGGATGATATTCTGAAAAATTCCGGAAAAGATTATGTGATCACTAGCAATGTTATGCCTGTATTCAACAGTTTAAACATCGAACCTGCCAAACAATGTATCCGGGATGTATTTATCCGTAAAATTATAGATGCAAAAGGTCTTTCAGAAGTGCAACAGATGGCTTCTTCTGAAATCATCCCTACTCCACTGGCAGTAATGAATGCCTGTGAATTACTTAGTAAAGGTACAAAAAACAATCAGGGTATAGGCGAATTAATGGCTATCGACCTTGGTGGAGCTACCACTGATGTTTATTCTATGGCTTCAGGAAAACCGATGGCAGAAAATGTACTTGTTAAGGGACTGCCGGAACCATTCAGTAAACGTACGGTGGAAGGTGATTTGGGTATGCGTTACAGTCTGTCATCGCTTGCTGAAGAACTCAATTTGGAAGATCTTGAAAAAGAAATCGGTGCAGAACCTAAGGAAATCAGTCAATGGATTGAACATTGTGTTTCCGATCCGTCGATCATTGCCCACCTCGAAAGCAAAGAATTAAAAATTGAGGAAATATTAGCTAAAAGCGCTATAGAACTGGCTGTTGAAAGACATTGCGGAACGATGGAGAGCGCTTATTCTCCGATGGGGATCATTTTTTCCATTACAGGAAAGGATTTAACGGAAATACCATATATAATTGGTATTGGAGGAATTCTGGTTAATAATCCACATCCGGAAAAATTACTTGAAGGTGCACGGTTCAATATGTCCAAAAGTAACTCCATGAGACCCAAAAATCCAAAAATTTTATTGGATAAACAGTATATTTTTGCGTCTATGGGATTACTCAGTACTATCGATCCGGACTTAGCTCTCTGTTTAATGAAAGATGAAATAAATATATAATGATAACATAATCTGAAGATTAACAGTAGTATGGAAATTAAGAACAAAAAATTATCGATGGATGATTTCTTTGCAGAACGCAAAGAAGTTCTTGAACAATGGCCCACCGGTAAGGATGTAGATTTAGAAGAAGCCATTAAATACCAGAAAGAGATCCCTGCAGAAAAACGATTCGGAGACAAATTAGCCCACGCAAAAGAAAACGGACTGACTCTTATTCAGCCTCGAGCAGGTGTGGCTCTTTATGACGAACACATCAAATTACTCCAATACCTTGAAACAGAAGGAGAAGCTGATCTTTTACCTACAACTATCGACAGTTATACCCGTCTCAACCGGTATAATGAAGCTCAAGTCGGCATAGAGAAAAGTAAGGAAAGCGGACGTTCTATGCTTAACGGATTTCCGGCTGTGAATTACGGAGTGAGTATTTGCCGTACAGTTACATCTTCTTTGAAAAGTCCGGTGCAAGTTCGTCATGGAACTCCTGATGCTCGTTTGCTGACCGAAATCTCTATTGCAGGAGGGTTCACTTCTTACGAAGGAGGCGGTATTTCATATAATATTCCTTATTCTAAGAATCACTCTCTTGAAAAAACAATTGCTCACTGGCAGTACGCCGACCGTTTGATCGGTCTTTATGAAGAAAACGGGGTTTCTATCAATAGAGAGCCATTCGGACCATTGACAGGAACACTTGTCCCCCCTTGTATTTCCAACTCAGTTGCTATAATAGAATCAATATTAGCTGCTACTCAAGGAGTTAAAGATGTAACTGTAGGCTACGGTCAATGTGGGAATCTGATTCAGGATGTAGCAGCAATCCGCTCTTTGGAACGGGAAACCCGCAGATACTTGGATCAATTCGGGTTTCATGATGTACGTGTAACCACCGTATTCCACCAATGGATGGGGGGATTTCCACAAGACGAATCGAAATCATTTGCAGTAATCTCCTGGGGTGCGGCTGCTGCAGTTCTGGCAAAAGCAACTAAGGTTATCGTAAAAACTCCTCATGAAGCAATGGGTGTACCAACAAAAGAAGCCAATGCCGAAGGACTGAGAGCTTCCAAACAGTTGACATCGATGCTGCAAGTACAAAGTTTTGTTGATATACCTGCTGTCGTAGCAGAAGCAACTATTATCAATCAGGAAGTTGAATGTATCATCAACCGGGTAATTGAACTGGGAAAAGGAGATATCGCTGTTGGTACTGTTGCCGCATTTGAAGCCGGAGTAATCGATATTCCATTCGCACCAAGTAAATATAATGCAGGAAAGATCATGCCCGCACGCGATAATTCAGGTGCCGTACGCTTCCTGGATTCCGGAAATATTCCTTTGACAAATGATCTGAAAGCATTCCATCGTGGGAAATTAGAAGAACGTGCTAAATACGAAAATCGCCCGGTAAGTTTCCAAATGGTAATCGATGACGTTTATGCAATCGGAAAAGGATTTTTAGTTGGTCGTCCACATGGTATTAAATAATAAAAACGAATCTATTATATGAAAATTATCGATGTTGTTTGTGCCCAAGGAAAAACAGGTTTTTTCTTTGATGATCAAAAAGCAATTAAGGCCGGAGCAAATCACGATGGCGCTTTTTACGAAGGCAAACCCATGACTGAAGGCTTCACTTCTGTAAGGCAATCCGGAGAATCCATTTCGGTATTATTTATACTCGAAAACGGAACCGTTGCACACGGTGATTGTGCTGCCGTACAATATTCAGGTGCTGGAGGACGTGATCCATTGTTCCTTGCCAAAGATTTTATTCCTGTAATTGAAAATGAAATAGCTCCCTTATACAAAGGAAAAGAGATCACTACTTTCCGCGAAATGGCAGATTTGGTTGATAAAAAAGTTAATTCTGCCACAGGGAAAATATATCATACTGCTATTCGTTACGGAGTTACTCAAGCTTGTTTGGATGCTGTAGCAAAAAGTAAGTCCAAATTAATGGCTCAAGTCATTGCCGAAGAATACGGAACAAGTATTTCAAATACGATTATTCCTATCTTTTCTCAATCAGGAGATGACCGTTATCTGAATGCTGACAAAATGATTATGAAAGGTGCTGATGTGCTTCCTCATGCTCTTTTTAACCATGTTGAAGAAAAAACAGGATTAAAAGGTGAGAAAATACAAGCATATATCGAATGGTTACGTGATCGAATTTTAAAATTCAAACCATACGAAAGATATAACCCAGTGATTCATATCGACGTATATGGCACATTAGGTCCTATTTTTAATAACGATTTTGAAAAAATAGCTGATTATATTGGTGATCTGGAGAAACGCGCTAAACCATTCCATTTACGTGTTGAAGG
>JAVBUX010000116.1:0-5054 GCA_031554915.1 Bacteroidales bacterium
GTTCTCAAACTTAATCTCAGTCTTAGTCGGATGAATATTTACATCGATACTGGACGGATTAACATTCATATAAATAAAATAATTCGGAGCTTCTCCTGCCGGAATAAAAGGCTCAAAAGCAACCATCACTGCCTTATGGAAGTATGAGTGCTTCATGTATCGCCCGTTGACAAAGAAAAATTGTTCCGCTCCCCTCTTTTTACTTGAAGCCGGAGTTCCGATAAAACCCGACAAATTTATCAGAGAGGTATTCACATTCAAAGGAAGAAGCTGAGAATTCAGACTCTTTCCGAAAACATTCACAATCCGTTGGCGCAAAACCGACACCGGAAGGTTATAAATCTCTGTATCATTATGACTTAGAACAAACGACACCTGAGGATTAACAAGAGCAACCCGCTCAAATTCCGTCAATATATTCTTGAATTCCGTTTCATTGGTCTTCAGAAACTTTCGGCGTGCAGGAATATTAAAAAACAGATTTTTAACAGAAAAAATACTCCCGACACTGGTTGCAATAACTTCCTGTTTTTCCAGTTGAGATGCCGATATTTGCAATAAAGTTCCTACTTCATCCGCTTCCTGGCGGGTTTTCAGCTCAACCTGTGCTACAGCAACGATAGAAGCCAAAGCTTCACCGCGAAAGCCCATCGTCCGTAATGCAAATAAATCATCGGCAGTCTGAATTTTTGACGTAGCATGCCTTTCAAACGCCATTCTGGCATCAGTTTCCGACATTCCCTTTCCATTGTCAACGACCTGAATGAGAGTACGCCCGGCATCTTTTATATTAATTTGAATCGTATCAGCCCCTGCGTCCACAGCATTTTCAACCAATTCTTTAACTACAGAAGCAGGTCTTTGAATTACTTCTCCGGCAGCAATCTGGTTGGCTATAGCATCAGGCAATAAACGAATTACATCACTCATAATTTCAATTTCAACGCCCGGATCATATCTTCCGTCATTTTGTCAAGATCATATTTTGGAGACCAATCCCATTCATTCCTTGCACAGGAATCATCAAGGGAATTTGGCCATGAATCGGCAATGGATTGTTTCAACGGATCTATTTCGTATTCCATTTCCAAGCCTGGAATGTACTTCCGAATAGATGCAGCCAACATTTCCGGGTCAAAACTCATTGCCGTAACATTGAATGAGTTACGATGAATCAATCGGGAAGGGTCTGCTTCCATAATATTTATTGCAGCATCCAGAGCATCAGGCATATACATCATATCCATAAAAGTACCCGGCTTAAGAGGACAAATAAACTTCTCCCCTTTCACTGCTTTATAAAAAATCTCCACTGCATAATCCGTAGTTCCGCCTCCTGGCAATGTCATATTTGAGATGATACCCGGAAAACGGACGGAACGCGCATCCAAACCATAATGAGCTGCATAATAATCACTCACCAACTCGCCCAACACTTTTGTAATTCCATAGACTGTGTTTGGTCTTTGCACTGTATCCTGAGGTGTTTTATTCTTGGGTGTCGATGGACCAAAAGCACCAATCGAACTTGGAGTAAAAACAGCACATTTGTATTCACGGGCAACATCCAGACAATTCATCAGACTACCGACTCCAACATCCCAACCTAACTTAGGATTCTTTTCTGCCGTTGCCGATAAAATAGCGGCAAGATTGTATATTGTATCTATATTATATTTTTTAACGACCTCTGCAATTTGCTGAATATTCAGGGCATTGACCTCTTCTGTCGGACCTGCCTCAAAGAACCCCGGAGGAAATGGAGGAGCATAATAACTACAAATAACATTACTCTCTCCATAAATAGAACGTAATCTGACACTTAACTCTGAGCCAATCTGTCCGGTACTTCCAACTATTAATATTTTTTTCATAAAATAGTATTATCCTATTACTTTTAATTCTTTTCCTATTTTAGTAAATGCCGCTATACATTTATCCAGATGCTCTTTTTCATGAGCTGCAGACAATTGTACCCGTATGCGAGCCTGCCCTTTAGGCACTACCGGATAATAGAATCCTGTTACATAAATACCTTCTTCAAGTAGCGCAGCTGCCATATCCTGTGATAATTTCGCATCGTAGAGCATCACAGCACAAATAGCCGATTCAGTAGGCTTGATATCAAACCCTGCAGCCTTCATTTTTTCATTAAAGTAAGCCGTATTTTCGTGTAATTTATTTTGACGATCGTTTGTTTTATCCAATAATTCAAATGCTTTAATTCCTGCTGCTACAACTGCGGGGGGTATCGAATTTGAGAATAAATATGGACGGGAACGCTGACGTAACATATCAATGATCTCTTTCTTGCCTGTTGTAAATCCTCCAATTGCACCACCAAAAGCTTTCCCAAGGGTTCCGGTCAAGATTTCCACATCTCCTTTCATATTGTATAATTCGGTAGTCCCACGACCGGTTTTTCCAACCACACCGGCAGAATGTGACTCATCAACCATCGCCATAGCATCGTATTTCTCAGCCAAAGCAACGATCTTGTCCAACGGAGCTACATTTCCATCCATGGAAAACACTCCATCCGTAACAATCAAGCGGAATCGTTGAGCCTGAGCCATTTGAAGTTGTTTTTCCAGATCTTCCATATCCGCATTGGCATAACGATATCTTACAGCCTTACATAAACGAACCCCGTCAATAATGGAAGCATGGTTTAATGCATCGGAAATAATTGCATCATTCTCAGACAAAAGAGGCTCAAAAACGCCACCATTAGCATCAAAACAGGCAGCATAAAGGATTGTATCCTCAGTACCAAAAAAATCAGCGATTGTTCTTTCAAGTTGTTTATGAATATCCTGAGTGCCACAAATAAAACGCACTGACGACATCCCATAACCACGAGAGTCCATAGCCTCTTTGGCAGCAGCAATTAATTCCGGACTGTCGGAGAGTCCCAGATAATTGTTCGCACAGAAATTTAGGACTTCTTTCCCTGTGTTGACTTTAATCTTTGCATCTTGAGGGGAAATAATGATTCGTTCATTTTTGTATAATCCGGCGGATTGAATGTCGGCGAGCTCGTCTTGCAAATGTCCCTGAAATTTTTGTTAGTCCTTCATGTAATGTATTTTATTGGTTTATAGGATTTTATAAGATACTACTTATTGTGACTTTTATACGTCAAAATTACATTAAAAAAAGAATTCCTGCAAATAATTTTTACTGCAAATGTCGCATTTTTCGCACAGGTGTTATATCTTCGGCTTTCCGTTTCTTTTGAAAAAAAATATCATCCTTATCTTTGGGCCTGAGATAGTCGAAATCTACAAAATTTTTAAGAAATTTATCTTCCGGTTTAAGATCCGGCAAAGGCATCACTCCCCCATTGGAAGCCGGTCTGGTCACAATTTTTTGAGGTTTTCTATTTCTTACGATAATGGTAATAAAACTGCTTTCAGTTTTATTCCGGCCAACAAAAGAACCGTTATCTATTGGATAATAAATTGTTTCGGCATTCCCATCAATATCCACTTTCCTCATTTCTCTGCCTTCAAAATAAGCAACCAGATTACGACCTTTCAGTTGATTGTAATAAGTAGAATCCAACTTTTCAACAGCAAAAGCATAATTAATCACGTGAACTTTTTCGATTGTACTATCATTGAAAAATAAAATAATCGTATCTCCATTCATCTGATAACTGGTATTCCACAAAATAGGTTCTTTATAGAGCCGCAACAATGAATCTTTAGTATTAAATTGCATAGAATCACAAACTCCCTGGATATCCGTTCGATAAAACCGAACCCCATAGAAAGCTTTGATCTCCCGAAATTTTTCATCAACGGTCCGCATTTTAAAAGTATCAGCATGCATGAACAGGGAATCTCCCTGAGAGTACTCCACAAAACGGGCAGAATCTGTTGCAAAAGCATACTTTGTCTTATCATTGAAATAACCGTAATTCCCGGTTAAAATGATTTTATTCAAAGTATCGGTAATAACCACATTATCAAATGCCTCGCCAAAACCGGCAAAACGGTTGTAAGCCATAGAATCGGCAGTGATAGTTTTGTATTTATCTTCGCTAATAACAACAGAACGATCATAAAGCATTGATTCTTCGGTTTCGGTATTATACCACCCCCTGGAGGAATAAATGGTCCCACTATCCGATTCAATAACCGAAGGCCCTAATATTGTTGCTACTTTTGTAAGGGTATTATAATCCAAGGTGTCGGAAGTGAGCACAAAATTCGGATTATTAACCTTCACTTTCTTCTGAAAATTAGCGATTTTCGTGCCAGGAGAATATTGTCCATAGATAGATGACAGTTCATTAAGAGAATCAACAATCACTCCCCCGTCAAAAAAGTAACCTATATTCTTTGTCCTGTCAAAATTGAAACTGTCGGTAAACAAAGTGACTCCCTTATTTTCCATGCGAACATTATCCCGCAACTTGGCAATGGTGGTATTGGCATCATAGTACCCATAATCACCATAAATAAAAAGAGTATCACCTTGTTCTATGCGAACATTCCCAAACGCCTCGAAGGAATTGGTTTTATCATATATATAAGCACTATCACAATACATAAACGTACTGTCATGCCGGAGTTGAACATTTCCGTTCAACACCTTGACATCAGGATTCAGATCTTTACTGAAAGATAACTGATCATCATGTATTACTATGATTTTTTTTCGTTGGCCATCCTGAGCCAGGCTCCACCCTACGGAAACCAGAAAAAACAGGCAAAATAAACCTGTTAATGATTTATTTCGCCTGTTTGATGTTTTATATTTACATTTCCGGCTCATTACTCTTCCGGAAGATTAATCTTTTTTCACCCAACCATTCAATTGAAAATCACAGTTTTGCCAAGCCGGGTCTATCCTGATATAGGTTTCTTTTATCTTCTTTTGCAACCATTTTTTGAGGATTTCCTCCGTTTTCTGATTCTCAACCATTAATTTCAACGACTGGTAGTCATCTGCAATATTCGCTTTATGTCCCAAAGTACGCGATTTCAACTTCACCATGGCAATAACTTCACGTCCTTTAGTATTGATATAAGTAAACGGTTTAG
>JAVBUX010000214.1:0-8932 GCA_031554915.1 Bacteroidales bacterium
ACCTTAATGAATGAAGTATATGAAGCAAAACTACAGAATCTGCGCCACCACTAAGTCCCACAATTACAGTGGAGTATTCCGACGGCATCCCGTTTTTTCTGATATATTGTTTTACTTTTGAGATCATCCTGCTGTTTCGAATTTTTTAGGGTAGAAGTAATAGATTAAAGAGGTAACTACTATTCCAATAATCATTCCGGTATATACATCGGTGATGAAATGTTGAGATAAATATAACCTGGCATACCCAACGGAAGCTGCTGCAAAGGCTAACAGCCAGTGCCATTGCTTTTTATTGAGAAGTAAAGCCAGAAATGTGGCTATTGAAAATGCGGCGGCGGTATGTCCTGAAGGAAAACTCTCGGTTTTTAGTTGGGTAATACCCTCAAGGAGTCGTAGATTGTGTTTTCCCTCAAAATAAAGAGTTGGCCTTAACTCTCCCGGAAAAATTACATATTTTAAAAAATTTACGATAGCAGCAGTTGCAATAAAACAAATGGTAGCTTTTAATGCGGTTTTCCAGTCTTTAAATACTCCTATTGCAACAATAATAAGTACACTGAACCATAATATGCCTCCATGATCAGTTATCCTGAAAACCCAGTCGGAAAATAAATTGTAATGGGAATTTACCCAAATTGTTACATCAGCTTTATGTACAGCCGATAACAAAATACCTCCCAATATGATGAAAAGGGAGACTGTTGTATAATAATATTTGTTGGATAAGAAAAAAGACTTCATTGATCTATGTTTTTGCAAAGTTAGTAAATCTTTATGATTTCCATTTACAGTATTGTTCTTCCAGAATATCGAGCAGAAAGAATAGTAGAAATCCTAAAAATGATAATATCAGGATTCCGGCATACATTTCCACGTATGATATTCTCATCCAGGAATCTACGATAAAAAACCCCATTCCCTTTGTGGTTCCATACGTTTCGGTGAAAAAGAGTACTGATATGGCAGTCCCAATGGAGATCCGGATGGCTGTGAGTAGATCCGGAACAATGGCAGGAAGGGTGATTAACCGTAATTTTTGCCATCGATTAGCACCAAGGGATGATAAAACATAGTAATTTTCGTGCGGAATGTTTACTCCGGCATCACGGGTTGAAATGATGATCTGAAAAATAATAATCAATACAATCATCGTTATTTTCGCCGGTTCGCCGATACCCATTAATAGAAATATCACAGGCAGTAGAGCCAGTTTAGGGATAGGGTAGGTAAGATAAAGTAATGGACTGAATAATTTGTTTACTTTGGGTGAACCTGCCATCCAAAGTCCTATAGGTAAGCCTAGTGCCAATGATATAACAAGCCCTTTTATGATGCGGACTATACTTGCAACAAGGTGTGATCCCATTCCCTGTTCAAAAACATTTTTAAAAACAGAATAAACGTCAATGGGAGAGGATAGCGCTTTTTGATTGATTATAATAGCGGCGAAGAACCATATTAAATGGAATATAATTAATCCATATAAAAAGGATAACAATTTTTTCTTCATATAACACCCTCCCATGCTTTATGCAGTTTTTTTCGGATTTCTTTAGCCAGGGAGAAAAAATCATCTTCTGTCCGGCTGGCTCCTTTTTCAAATAGCGGATTTTGTATGATCTCTACAGCTTTAGTCGGGAGTTCTGATAAAATGATAATGTATTTTCCCATTTCTACGGCTTCCTGGACGTTGTGAGTCACAAAAAGGGTCGTGGTTTTATGCTGTTTCCAAAGACTCAGGAATAATCTTTTTGAAATTTCGGACGTGAAAGTATCAAGAGCAGAAAAGGGTTCATCCATCAGTAATAAATCGGGATTGAGGCTCCAGGCTCGTGCAAGGGCAACCCGTTGTTTTTGTCCCCCGCTCAACGATTTCGGATATCTTTCAAGTAAGTCTTCTATCCCTAAAGTACGGATAATCTTGTCACGATTCGGATTAGGGGTATGATTTATTTTTTCTCCGATAAAAATATTTTCTTTGACTTTTAGCCAGTCCAGAAGGCCGTAATGCTGAGGGATATAGCCAATATTGTTCTTTTGAGGATCGAGAGTTGTATATGCCTGTTTATCTTCGTTCTCTTTTTTGGAAGAGACGGAAGAATTGATCAGGATTTCACCTTTCTGAGGTTTGATAATGCCACAAATAGCTTTCAAAAGAGTTGATTTTCCGCATCCGGAGGGGCCTATTATAGAATATATTTCTCCATAATTGATACTCAAATTAAAGTCTTCGATGATTTTGTTGTCCCCGAATGCTATATGAAGATTTTTTATTTGAGCGAAAGGCATCATTCTACAAATTGTGTGTCGAGAATTGCAGGAGAGAAGTTTGCTGGAATTAGATCTTTAGATCTAAGCCAGTGTGTGGTAATCTTGATGTCTTCCGGATTAGGGGAATGAGCCTGTGTATAATCCGGTAATTTGACTTTTTCAATCAAATTTTCTGGAAACCCTACTTCTTGAATTAATATATCCCTGATATCTTCAATGGAATGAGTTTTAATGTATTCGACAGCTTGATTGTAAGATTTATAGAATGCCTTGATTGCCTCTTTTTTAGAATCTATGGCATCCTGACTAAACGCGATTCCTGTGACCTGATAACCGAGTTCTTTCATGTCTGTTATGACAGAACATCCATTTCCTGAGGCAATTGTAATGAAAGGGTCGGGTAGGGCAGTTGCCTGAACATCTCCCTTCATCATCATTTCAAGACGTAATGGGATTTTGTTTATTTCTGTTTTTTTGATGTCGGCTTCTGAAAGCCCTTTTGATAACAAGGCCATGTCTATACAGAAATCAATAACGGTATTTCTGGAAACGGCGATAGTTTGCCCTTTTAATTCTTCAATGGATTTAATATTGCTTTTTTGAGAAGAGACAATGGCGAAAGGGGCATTACATGCGGATGTGAGTTTCAGAGGAATACCTCCTGAAAGTTGAAGGATTGCTCCTGTATAGTCAATCACAGTTCCATCGATATTTCCACTCTGAAATGCGGCATCCCGGTCGTTTGCAGCATAAAATTTTTCAATAGAGACATTGACTCCGTTTTGTTCAAAGAAATTCATCTTTTTTGCTACGGCAATTGGAACAAAATCCATAGAAGACATCGCTCCGATAGCCAGTGATTTAATTTCTTTTGAAGGGTCTGTATTTGTTTTTTGTTTGCAGGATTGAAACAACAACACTGAAAGTAGGATGGTGATGAATAAATTGAAAATGTGAATATAATTACGTTTTTTCTGTTTCATAATGGATTTGTTGAATAATATTTACAGAATTCTTTGATACCACACTTGTCGCAGTGAGGTTTTCGAGCCATACAGACATATCGTCCGTGTAAAATCAACCAGTGGTGTGCTTTCCCAAGAATATTCCGGGGAATATATTTAACCAATTCTTTTTCTGTCTCAAGCGGTGTCTTAGAGTTATCGGTGAGACCAATGCGGTTTGATACACGGAATACGTGGGTATCGACCGGCATTGCAGGGACATCGAAGGCGACGGAAACGACAACATTTGCCGTTTTTCGTCCGACTCCAGGCAATTTCATCAGGTCCTCTATATTATTGGGGACAATACCATTGAAGTCTTTCATCAATACTTTGGCCATCTCAACGAGGTGTTTGGCCTTATTGTTAGGATAAGAGATGCTTTTTATGTAACTGAATACGGTTTCAGGATTGGATGCCGCAAGAGTTTCCGGTTCGGGGAAAGCTTCAAACAAAGCAGGGGTTGTCATATTCACCCGTTTGTCGGTACATTGTGCAGAAAGTATTACTGCAATCAATAACTGATACGGACTATAATAATTTAATTCACTTTCGGCGATGGGCATGTTTTTTTTAAACCATGCGATGATTCCTTCGTATCGTTGTTTCTTGGTCATAGTAATCTGGTAAACGGTGGACGGTACACGGTAAACGGGTAAGGCCGATAATCTTTTGAGAGAATTGACCGTGTACCGTTTACCTGTTAATATGCTGATTTAAATTGATTCAGGAACCTTACGTCATTTTCAGAGAATAGTCGTAAGTCTTTGACCTGGTATTTCAGGTTGGTAATTCGTTCAATACCCATTCCGAGTGCATATCCGGTATATACTTTACTGTCTATTCCGCAGTTTTCGAGAACATTTGGATCAACCATTCCACACCCAAGGATTTCCACCCAACCGGTATGTTTACAGAAAGGACAACCCTTTCCTCCGCAGAGGTTACAGCTGATATCCATTTCAGCACTGGGTTCTGTAAATGGGAAATAGGATGGACGGAGACGAATTTTTGTGTCTTGCCCAAACATTTCTTTGGCGAAGAACATCAATGTTTGTCTCAGATCTGCGAAAGAAACGTTTTTGTCCACATATAAGGCTTCGACCTGGTGAAAGAAACAGTGAGCACGATAAGAGATTGCTTCATTGCGATAGACTCTTCCCGGGCAAATGATCCGGATAGGAGGTTGAGTCGTTTCCATCACTCTTGTTTGAACGGAAGAGGTATGGGTACGTAATAAAATATCTGCTCCATGCATGACGAAGAATGTGTCTTGCATATCTCGTGCAGGGTGGTCTTCTGCAAAATTGAGTGAAGAAAAAACGTGCCAGTCGTCTTCGATTTCAGGTCCTTCAGCAATACTGAATCCCAAACGGGCAAAAATATCGCAGATTTCTTTTTTTACAATAGAAAGCGGATGGCGTGTTCCTACACTATATGGATATGCAGTTCGTGTCAGATCGATAGTATTATCTTCCGAAACAACATTTTCAAAGCGTTCTTTGAGATCGTTAATTTTGTCCTGAGCTTTGTCTTTAAGTTCATTCAATAACCGTCCTAATTCTTTTTTTTCTTCAGCAGCTACGTTGCGGAAGTCGTTCATAAATGAAGAAATTTCTCCCTTCTTGCTGAGGTATTTAAGCCTTAGGCTTTCCAGCTCTTCTTGTGTACCGGCCTTTAATGAGTCTAACTCTTCAGCGAGTCTGTTTATCTTTTCAATCATGGTTTGATATTTTAACAGCTGCAAATTTATACAATTTTTTCGGGAAATGTAATTTTTTTTAACGATAAGTGTTGTGAATTCAGAAAATGTTTTTACCTTTGCAACCGCAAATGCAAAAAACATGATGGTGCCATAGCTCAGTTGGTAGAGCAACGGACTGAAAATCCGTGTGTCCCTAGTTCGATTCTTGGTGGCACCACTTAATAAGAGTAGCAAAACAAAGCAAATCCCTGAAACATAGACAGTTTCAGGGATTTTTCTTTTTGTACGACCCGCCTCAAAAGTGCATAAATCGGCAGTTCATAGAACGTTTCTCTTTGTTCATTCGTATGCATTTTTTCTGGCGCAAAAAAAGCAAACAGAATAGTCATTAATGTGCTGAACTGCTGTTGTTTGCCTATCGACAAACTGGTTTCATTTCTCTAATTTTGTAACACGAAAAAAGAGGTTATTATGAAACAGGAAATGATGAATGTTTTGTTCTACATTATCAAAACAAGAACACTTAGAAACGGTGAAGCACCGATTTTGTTAAGAGTAACTATTGACGGCTCTTACAGCGACATCCGCATCAACCGGAGCGTAAAAACGGAACTGTGGGATGCGAAGTTAGGTATGTGCAAAGGCAAAAGCCGCGAAGCGAACGAGCTTAACGAGTATATCCGCAGCCTCCATACCCGCTTGTACGAAATCCATCGCAATATGGTTTTACAGGACGAGTATTTTACTCCCGATATTCTTCTTAAAAAGCTTTTTAATAAGGAGACGACAAAAACCGTCATGGTGTTTTTCAAAGAACATAACGAGGATTGCCGTCGGCGTATCGACATTGATTATGCTTATTCCACGATTAACAGGTACGACAACTGCTATAAAAACCTGCAAGTTGTGATTGAGAAAGAATATGGTAAGTCCGACATAACTTTTACCGAATTTACTAACCAGCTTATCCGCAAGTACGAACTTTATCTTAAAGTAGATAAAGGATTAAGCCAAAATACGCTGGTCAGGTACATGAAGGTTATTAAGAAAATAAGCGGGCTTGCGATTACAAGTGGTTTGCTAAAGACCGATCCTTTTGCAGGAATGAAATTCAAACAGCCGAAAACAAATCCGGTTTTTCTAACCAAAGAGGAATTAGATAAGATTATTCAAAAGGAGTTTGATATTCCCCGGATAGCATTGGTAAGGGATGTTTTCGTCTTTTGCTGCATGACCGGATTAGCGTTCATAGATGTACGTAACCTGAAAAAAGAACATATTGTTTTAGATAGCGACGGTACTTATTGGATTCGTAAAACAAGGGAAAAGACGGAAAATATGTGCGATATACCTTTATTGGATTTACCGCTTGAAATAATCCGCAGGTATGAAGACCATAAGATGTGTAAAACCAAAGGTATTTTGCTCCCTGTCATGTGCAATCAAAAGATGAATTCATACCTGAAGGAAATCGCCGATTTCTGCGGAATTGACAAGGAAATCAGCACACATTCAGCCAGACATACGTTTGCGACGACGGTTACACTGGCTAACGGCGTTGCATTGACAAATGTAGCCCGGATGTTGGGACATACCAGCACAAGGATGACCGAACATTATGCAAAAGTCCTTAGCCATAATATAAGCGCCGATATGAAAAATGTGCAAAAGAAAATATCGCAAGCGATATAACCTGCTCTACCCCAATGTTTATAATAGTGACGGCTATCTGTTTGGATTACAGATAGCCGTCACCTTGTTACCAAAACCGTTACCTGTTTGTTACTCAAATGGCTTTCGGTAACTGGATTTTAGTATTTTCTCAATATCGGATTCCTTGTACAAAACCTTTGTGCCTATTTGGTAGTAAGGTATTTTCCCTTCGCTCCGATATTCCTGTAAAGCCCTCCGGCTTATCTTTAGCCTCTCGGACAACTCCATGTCCGTAATATACCGCTCTCCATTAAGGGTTGGTCTTGTTTTCTTTGCCATTTCTTCAACCCCATCGAGCATACGGTCGATAGATTCAAAAAAAGCCGTTATTTGCGGGTTCACTGTTGTTATAAGGGTATTATGGTTCTTTTCCTCGTTATCCATCATATTCCCCCTTTTTATCTTGGCATTTCTTGATAATCTTTTGCACATCTTCCGGCTTATAGTACTTCTTGCCTCCAATCATTGAAAAAGGCAGTTTGCGGGTATTGCGTAAATATTGCAGTTTCCGTTTGCCTATATCCAATATCATGCAGACTTCTTGGCTATCCAACCATTCCGACATCTCCTTTTCCTCGCTTTGTTCGCACAAAGCAATAATCTTACGTGTGAATTGCCCGAAACGGCTCATCATTTCGCTGTATGTACTTCTTTCTATATTTATTATCTCCATAGTAATTTACTTTATTCGTTTATACTATGATTACGGGAAAACAAAGGTAAGTCATTAGGAAACATCATATACCAATCCTTAACGGAGTGGTAGCTTTCGTCTACACTTGTCTATACACTAATTTACAAACAGACTTCGGTGGTGGTTAAATACGCTGCTTTTTTATACTCCCCGTTCGGGTTATCCGGAAGTAATCGCTGATTTTTTCGCCTGACCGTATCTTATAACTTCTTCCTCTTTTAGCGGAATGCCGACTGCGCCGATGTAGTGTTCGATTTCATGCGCGAAAGTATTTTCGTGTTCTTCACGCCAAAGCAAGTTCGAGCCGCAAGCGGTTTCAGGAAAAATCTTCCTCTTTCCCTCATGCTTCGGGCGAGCGTATTTTATCCCGAAAAACTTGCATCGGCTAAACACTACCTTTCTCTGCCCCTGAAACTCGATCACTCATAACCGGCTCCGATACGGCATAGCGTTAAAAAAAAAGTCAGAATTATGATACGGACAGCAGAACAAAATAGGAAACAACGATTCTCAAAACTTCCAATCAGCAAAGGTACGATTTTGAAAATAGCTTTTGCGGTTGTGGGTTTTGCCCTTTGGGGTTGGTCGTTCGTAGCAATTGTAGCGGGTATATATTTAGTGTGGGGAATCATTAAGAGCGTTTTGTCCTGTCTTCTTTCGCTTGCCGTAATCATCGGCTTTATACTCCTTTTGATAGTATTAATTTTCTAAATAACAACAGTATGAAAACGAACAAGAACAACGGTACAGCCGTAGCAGTACAAGCAATCGAGAGCAACAATGCAGTAGTAACCGCAGTAGTGGTACGCATCCCCGACAAGGGCGAACGTAAAGCCGTAAACATTACCTCCGACTTGATAGAGCCGAGCAATTACAACGCCCGAAAAACGTTCGATACAGATGCACTCAAAGAGTTGGCGCAAAGTATTTCCGTTCATGGATTAATACAGCCCATAACGGTACGGCGCAAGGGCGATAAATGCGAGCATTACGAAATCATTTGCGGGGAACGCCGTTTCCGTGCCTGCCGTATGCTGAACATGGCAGAAATCCCCGCCATTGTGCGGGAGGTAACCGATGAACAGGCATATGACCTTTCAATCTCCGAGAACTTACAGCGTGAGGACGTGCCACCGATGGAGGCGGCAGAGGCTTACAAACGCCTTATCGATACCAAGCGGTACGATGTGACAAGCCTCGCCCTGCAATTCGGCAAGAGCGAAAAACACGTTTACCAAACGCTGAAACTTTGCGACCTTATCAAAGGCATTGCCAACCTTGTAAGCGAGGGCAAACTGACCGCATCGGCAGGGATAGTGATAAGCAAGTACGACAAGGAGATACAGGAGGACATTCTGAATGACCGTTTAGGCAAGGACGGACAGGGCGACTGGTGCAGTATGTCCGCAGGAGTATTGGAGGGCAAGATACAGCACTGTTATACCAACGACCTCAACAATTACAGTTTCGACAAAAGCAAGTGCCTGAAATGTATTCACAACTCCACCAATTTCGACCTGTTTGCAGAGGGTGGCGGTTGTG
>JAVBUX010000326.1:0-3413 GCA_031554915.1 Bacteroidales bacterium
TAGTTCAATTCAATATAATTACTTAAATTTGCCTAATACACTGACATTTGAAGATGGAAAATCTATCTCATACGTCTATGATGTTTCAGGAGTGAAACATGAGGTAAAACATTACAATCCGTATCAGAATCCGGTTTTGCAGACAACAAACTATGTCGGCAATAAGATTTATGAGAATAATGTTTTATCAAAAGTATTGACAGAAGAAGGTTATTTGGAGAAACAGGGCAATGTTTATCAGGCGTATTATTATGTGAAAGATCATTTGGGGAATAATCGTTTGGTTCTCAATGAGGCTGGAAATGTAGCTCAATTGACTAATTATTATCCGTTCGGGGCGTCGTTTGCAGAGCTTCAGCCGAGAAATGATCAGGAAAAGCAGTATTACAAGTATAATGGCAAGGAACTGGATAAGTCTCATGGGTTGAACATGTACGATTACGGGGCAAGGATGTATGATCCGACAATTGGACGGTTTTCAACAATGGATCCGCTGGCCGAGAAGTATTACTCGATTTCACCTTACGCTTATTGCCTAAATAATCCTGTTAAGTATATAGATCCAGATGGGCAAGATGCTTGGGACTACATAAAAGGAATAGTGCACTCTATAAATTCAAATCTTTCTCTTGGTTTAGTTCCAACATATAACAAAAGTGCTTCTAATGCAAGTCATTATAATGCTGGCCGTAATGCTGGGGATGTCATTAGCATGGGCATGGGAGCATATGAAGTTGTTCAGGGAGTTAAAAATATTATTGGGGGAATGTTAGCTGCGCCAGAAACGGGAGGACTGTCTTATGTCGCGACCGTTGTAGGAACAGCTGCGGTAGCACATGGATCTGCAGCAGCAATGAAAGCAGCCAATAGTCTAGCAACACAAGAAGGTCGGCTTTCTGAAGCAAGCTCTTCTCAAAAGAGTGAAAAAAGCAATACATCATCTGGAAATAAAAATAGTCCTCATGCTAATCAAAAAGCTAAAGAATCTGCGAGTCAAAAATATCAAGATACAAAATCTCAATATGATGAACTGAATTCGAAGCCTAATAAAACTCCTGAAGATAAGAAACAGTTAAAAAAATTAGAAAACCAAGTCGATCACTGGAAAAAGAAACAAGATTTTTCTGGTGAAAATCATAATCAAAATGCAAAAGGAAATCGATAATGAAGAAGTTCACATTTTTAGTAGAATTTAGAGGTGGCACATACATCAGCCAATATAAGGCAATAAATTTAACAGAAGCATTATTCCTTTGGGCCAATAATGTAGATGTTCCAGTTTTTACAAATAAAATACAAGAAAGAATCAAAGAAAAAATCAAAGAAGAAGATTTCTTTCCTATAGCAGTAAAAACTGTTGATAATGTCTGGTGCACAAGCTATGTTATATTTAGGTCTTTGCTGCTTCTTAACATTGTAGAAACCGTTTGATTTTATAGTAATTTACTATACAAAATCAATCTAAACTCCGCTTAACACAGGATAATGATCTACGAACGTTAAGTGAAGTCTTCAGACTTCGTTTGAGAATGTAGTAGCTTTTAACTACAAATAACCTACCACAGCAGCCGTTTCTTACAATATTTAGAAACGGCCGTTGTTTCTTATTTAAAATTATTCTAAATAATAAAAACCCAATTCTTCGAGTATAACTTCACGAACCAACCTCTGAAAAGAAAGATCACCAACACCCTTTCCGGACAAAGTGACATTGAGGAAATCTACAGCTGTACTTACGACAACATGAACCGGATGAAACAAATCACCCACCAACTCAACGGAGGAGCTGTTAAAACCCTATCTGCCCTCACTTACGATGAATTAGGCAGGATGCTGGCTAAAAACACCGGACAAATAGAGAATGCCACTTATGAGTACAATATACGGGGATGGTTACGAAAGATCGATGGCAGCAAATTCTCCCAGGAACTCAGGGACACAACGCATCCATATTATGGTTCAATCAGCTTTTTCAACGGGAATATCACCACTCTGTTCTGGAAAGACCCGCTGAACAGCTCTACAAAAAAGGGGTTGTTTATAATTACGATGCCTTGGGGAGAGTCATTAACACCACCTACAGAGAAGGGGAATCGCTACAGGACAAAATGAATTACTATGCCGAAAATATAGGATACGACAAGCACGGAAATATGAGTTATCTTCTCAGACAGGAAGGAAAGCCGACGGTACCCACGGAAATATAGACAACCTAATCCCCACTTACGACGGCAACCGGGTAACTAATATTTATGATTATTCCGGAAACCAACCAGGATACGATATCATGGAATATAAGGACAATCATTCAGGCGACATTGAAATGGATTACGACTCAAACGGTAATTTAACTAAAGATTTGGATAAAAAAATTAGTTTAATCCAATATAATGCATTAAATTTATCTCGTCGTATTAATTTTGAATCACGCGATTGAATACAACACCTTTATGACGCTTCTGGATTGAAGCTGAAAACTAAGCACTATACGGAATCGAGTATCACAACGACTACAAAGGATTATGTTTCGAACAAAATCTATGAAAACAATGTGCTTAAGACAATCCTGACTTCGGAAGGGTATGTAGAGAAGAGTGGAAGCCTGTTTGATTATTTCTACTACCTAAAAGATCATTTGGGAAATAACCGGGTGGTATTGAATGCTTCCGGGAATCCGGTTCAGGTGAATAACTACTATGCTTTCGGCCTTTCGATGTGGGAAGGGGCGACGAATCAGGGGACGCAGCCGTACAAATACAACGACAAGGAGCTGGATAAGATGCATGGGCGAATATGTACGATTATGGGGCCAGGATGTATGACCCGACGATTGGACGGTTTTCTACGATGGATCCACTGGCAGAGAAGTATTATTCCATTTCTCCATATGCATATTGTGCAAATAATCCCATCAAGTATTTGGATCCAGATGGGCGAGAAAAACTCAATGGACTGTTTCAATATAAAAGAAATGCGAAAGGTAATATAATAAAGGATAGTAAAACCGGAAAGCCGGTGTTGGATCTAAGAGATGCTCGGCTTATTGCTCAGCGATTCACTACTGATAATCATATGATTCATATTTATGCACATGGTTCATCCAAAGGATTTTCTTTTATTGATGAAAAAGGAAATGAAAGTATTGTCAGGACTGAGGATGATTTGAGGCGTTTTTTGAAAAAATACAGTAAAATTTGGAATGATCGACAATATGGAGAAGATATTAACATTGTATTTCATTCTTGTAATGTTGGTCGGAGCGATTCTAAAAAGGGATTATATGCATGGATTGACGTAATATCCACTTCATTTCCTGGAGTTTTTTTTATTGGGCCTGATGCTAAATTGGAAATTAAATATGATAAGGAAAGTGTTAAAAATTTTGACACAGGAAAGAAAGGAAATTGGGTTTG
>JAVBUX010000019.1:0-2717 GCA_031554915.1 Bacteroidales bacterium
AAATTTCTTCAACACGGCCCCCTTCTTGTAAATCCAGGTAGATAGTAGAAATCGGCTGAATAGTACCGGTTACCGGAATGAATTCGCGGAAGCTGGCTTTTTTCGCCTCGGCAATCGTCATTCGTTCTCCTTCCACACGCAACCTGGATTTACCAAAAGTAGAGAGAAATATAGTAGTTATTAAAATGACTCCAACTGCAATTCCCGCAATTGTAGCTATCTTTTTGGGAGTCCATTTCTTTTTTTTAATGATTCTGTCCATTTTTTGATTTATTATTTTATACTTTAATTAACAAGGGATATGCCAAATATGTAAATATCTGTCCTTTAAATCATTGCAAATATTTTTCATTTTGAAGAGTGTTCGTTTTCGAACACTTTTTGTTCGGGAATGACCATCCGGACAGATGCTTTCAATTTTACTTTTTCTAAAAATTGAGGTGTTTAATTTCAGAATGTATAATTTTCATTAAATTTGTTGTCATAAATCAATGAAATTTATGGGTCATCAACTTCGGAGAGACAAAACTTGTCAAAATTGTTCGCATTTTGTAGCGGAACGGTTTTGTCCCAAATGCGGGCAGGAAAATACGGAGACAAGAAAATCATTTTATCATTTGTTTATTCATTTTGCAGAAGACTTCGTTCATTATGACGGCCAGTTTTGGAGAACCATAAAATGTTTATTGTTCTCTCCCGGAAAACTCTCCCGTGAATACCTGTCAGGTAAGAGAAAAAGCTATATGCCTCCTGTCCAACTCTACATCTTTATCAGTTTTATGACTTTCTTTGTACCTGCTGTCCTTCCGGGTCTTAACGAGAAAGACGAAGAAACGGCTCACGTGGAAGTGAAAAATCAGGAAGAAGACGAAAAAGAAGATGGAAAAGCTTCAGAGAAAAATAGATATAATAAAGTTTATAGCGATGATGTTGAACTTTCCTTTTTTGGCTTTGAAGATGTGAAGTCTGTAAATGAACTGGATTCAATTCAGCAAAGCCTTCCCAAAGAAAAGCAATTATCCCCCTTAAAATATTATATTTACAAGAAATCACTTCAAAAAGCAGAACATTTTTCAAAAATGGATCAAGATGAATTTGGAGAAAAATTTTTACGTTCGTTTCTACACAATCTACCTAAAACTTTATTTCTCTACATGCCGTTTTTTGCCGCATTTTTGTGGGTGTTTCACAGCAAAAAGAAATGGTATTATTTCGACCATGGTATTTATACCCTTCACTTTTTTTCTTTTATGCTTCTCCTTATTTTAGTGAATATTCTTTTTTGTTGGACTACAAATCTCATTTTCAGAGATAGCACTATTATTACGGTATTACAGGTTCTGCTTGGTACAGGAAGTTTCTTTTATTCTATTTTCTATTTCTTTCGATCGCATAGCAGAGTGTATGGAGAACGTAAAGCGATTTCACGATTAAAATGTATAGCACTCTTTATAATCGATACATTCTTTATGATGCTAATTTCAATTTTGTATCTGGTTTATACAGCATTGAATATTCATTAAAAAATACTTATAAAATGAATTTACACCAGGCTAATATACTCGGAGTCGATGATGACAAGGATGTCTTGACTGCTGTCCGGTTCCTTTTGAAATCGGAGGTGAAAAATATTGTCACAGACCCGAATCCGGAAAATTTGAGAAAGCTTTTATCCGAAAATAACTTTGATATCCTGCTGCTGGATATGAATTTCAACAGTTCTATCAATACCGGAAATGAAGGTCTTTATTGGTTGCGGCAAGTCAAAGAATGGAATAGTAAGCTTTCTGTCATTATGATTACGGCTTATGCTGATATCGATCTGGCTGTCAAGTGCTTGAAAGAAGGAGCCACTGACTTTTTGGTAAAACCCTGGCAAAACGATAATTTGATCGAAACACTGAAAGAAGTTCTGCAAAACCAGGATTCATCTCAGAAAAAGAAATCTACTAAAGATAAGCAGACTGGCCCTGAAATTATTGGAGAATCGGAAATCATGCAAAATTTATTCCATAAACTGGAAAAAATTGCACCTACCGATGCTAACGTACTGATTCTTGGAGAAAATGGGACTGGAAAAGACCTGATTGCGCAGGCCATCTATAATCTTTCGTCAAGGAAAGAAAAACCTTTCGTTAAAGTGGATGTAGGTGCCCTGACTGGTACTCTTTTTGAAAGCGAACTCTTCGGACATAAAAAAGGAGCGTTTACAGATGCACGGGAAGACCGGGTCGGTCTGATTGAGGCTGCCAGCAGTGGTACTCTGTTCCTGGATGAAATTGGGAACATCAGTTTGCAACAACAAGCCAAATTACTTACCGTACTTCAAAACCGCCAGATTACCCGATTAGGAACCAATACTCCTATTTCGGTCGATATCCGTCTTCTGACTGCCACAAATGTTCCTTTTGCCGAATTAGCCAATGAACAGCATTTCAGGAAAGATCTTATTTATCGTATTAATACTGTTGAGCTTACAGTCCCACCTCTCCGTGAACGGGGAAACGATATCATCCTCCTCGCTCAATATTTCTTGCAAATTTATGAGAAAAAATATATGAAGCACCAGCTAAGTATCTCTGATTCTGCGAGAAATAAATTATTGAATTACTCTTATCCGGGAAATGTAAGAGAACTACAATATGCCATAGAACGGGCTGTAATCATGGCTGATAACGATACTCTGAAAACCGATGATATTGTCTTTTCCCCTATCG
>JAVBUX010000083.1:0-3323 GCA_031554915.1 Bacteroidales bacterium
ATAAACAACTAATAGATAAACTGGTGAATAAAGCCGCAGAACATGTTGCTACAGATGAAATACATTATTACCTGGAAAAACGTCCAACGCATAATTGGGATATGCTTTTAGGTGCTCAGTTTCAACTGAATCGTCATTGGCAGTTCCGGTTTGAAACCAATTTCCTTGGAGGCCGAGAATCCGGTTTAATATCTGCAAATTATAGATTTGGGTTCTTTTAATCCCGTTTATAATACTGATACTGAATAATACAAATGCAGGGATACCATTGCGATATCCCTGGTATAAGTTTATAAAAGATTTAGCTTAATCCTTCAACGTATCCGTTTACAATATCGATATTCATTGCTTGCGGATTTTTGGGTAATCCGGGCATACGCATGATTTCTCCTGCAATAGCTACAATAAATTCGGCACCGTTATTGATAACAATATCATTGATTTTGAGCTTGAAGCCTTTGGCAACACCGTATGCTTTCGGATCTGCAGAAAAAGAATATTGAGTTTTTGCAATACAGACAGGAAAATGTTCGATATTCATGCTTTGAGCCAATTTCAGAATCTTTTCTGAACGCTCATTGAATACTACACTATCAGCTCCATAGATGTTCAAAGCAATTTTTTCAACCTTAGTGCGAAGCAGATCGCTGTCTTCATAAGTGCATTTAAGTTTTTCAGAAGGATTGTTTGTAATGGTATCTGCCACTAGATTAGCCAGTTCCACAGCACCTTCTCCTCCCTGAGCAAAGGCATTGTTTACTGCAAATCCGACACCGATTTCATTGCAATGATTTTTCAATAATGCAACTTCTTCATCCGTATCTTCTGCGAATCTGTTGAAAGCGACAATCACTTTTTGTCCGAAATTTTTCATATTTTCAATGTGTTTGTCCAGATTAGCAAAACCTCGTTGAAGTCCTTCAATACTTGGCTTTTTGATATCTTCAACAGGGATTCCTCCGTGCATTTTTAAACCCTGGGCTGTTGCAACAATAACTGTCAGTTTAGGATTTAATCCGGCTTTACGACACTTGATGTTGAAGAATTTTTCAGCTCCGAGATCAGCTGCAAATCCAGCTTCTGTGACTACATAGTCAGCATAAGTCATCGCCATTTTAGTGGCAAGAATAGAGTTACACCCATGGGCAATATTTGCAAATGGTCCTCCATGAACAAATGCAGCTGTATTTTCAGTGGTTTGTACAAGGTTTGGATGAATAGCTTCTTTCAATAGTACAGTAATAGCGCCTTCGATACCCAAATCTTTTACCTTGAAAGGCTTGTTGTTGAAATCAAAACCTAGCAATATTTCTCCGACACGGCGTTTAAGATCTGTGATGTTTTTTGAGAGACAAAGAATAGCCATAATTTCCGAAGCCGGAGTAATATCAAAGCCTGTCTCAGTAGTAATTCCATTTGTAGAAGCTCCTAATCCGGTGACAATTTTTCGTAGTCCGCGATCATTAATGTCCAAAACCCGTTTCCAGAGAATTTCTTTTAAGCCCATACCACAAACTCCCTGATTTTGGTAGAGGTAGTTGTCCAACAGCGCTGTAATCATATTGTGTGCGGATGTTACGGCATGGAAATCTCCAGTAAAATGCAGGTTGATATTTTCCATAGGAAGTACTTGGGCATATCCTCCTCCGGCAGCTCCTCCTTTCATCCCGAAACATGGCCCCAAAGATGGTTCGCGTAAGGCAACAATTGTCTTTTTACCTATTTTATTTAATCCAAGAGCCAGTCCGATCGATACGGTGGTCTTTCCTATTCCCGCCTTTGTTGGCGTGATTGCTGTGACCAGGATTAAGTTACTTTGATTCACTTTGTTATCGTCAATCAATTCTTCCGGTATTTTGGCAATATATTTTCCGTAATTCATTACTTCATCAACAGGAATATTAATGCTTTCTGCAATCCTTTTGATTTTTTTTAACTCAATACTCCGTGCAATTTCAATGTCGGTCTTCATGTTCTTTTAGTAATTCTTCTAGTTTAATTAATTCGTCTCTATATTGTGCAGCATCCAGGAATTCCAACTTTTTAGCTGATTCCATCATTGCTTTCCTTGTTTTTTCGATTGTTCTTTGTAATTGATCTTTAGTCATGTATTGAACAACCGGATCGGCGGCAATGTTTAACTTTTGAGGTTCAACATATCCTTTTATTTCATGTGTTCCCTGAGTTTTTATAAGAGATGATTTTGTTGTTCTGTGTATTTGTTGTGGTACGATATTGTATTTTTCATTATAAGCCAATTGTTTTTCTCGTCTGCGTTCCGTTTCTTCAATTGTTTTCCGCATACTATCCGTAATCTTATCAGCGTAAAAAATAACTTTTCCATTGATGTTACGTGCAGCACGGCCTGCTGTTTGGGTGAGGGATCGATGTGAACGTAAAAAACCTTCTTTGTCGGCATCCAGGATTGCAACCAGTGAAACTTCCGGTAAATCAAGACCTTCACGAAGCAGGTTGACTCCTACCAGAACATCGAATTCTCCTTCTCTCAGTTTTTCCATGATCTCTATTCTATCGAGAGTTTCTACGTCAGAATGAATGTAGGCACAGTTTAGTCCCATTTTGGTAAGGAATCCGGTTAGTTCTTCGGCCATTCGTTTGGTGAGGGTCGTTACCAGAGTTCGTTCTCCATTTTCGGTACGGAATCTGATTTCTTCCATCAAGTCGTCTATTTGGTTTAAGCTGGGTCTTATTTCAATAGGAGGATCTAAAAGCCCGGTTGGACGGACTACCTGCTCTACAATTACCCCTTCGCTTTGCGTAAGTTCAAATTCGCTGGGTGTAGCACTTACATAGATTGTTTGAGGAGTTAATGATTCAAACTCGTCAAAAGTGAGAGGCCGGTTGTCCATTGCAGCCGGCAGCCGGAAACCATATTCTATCAGATTTGCCTTGCGTGACCGGTCACCACCGAACATCGATCGTATCTGAGGCATGGTAACATGGCTTTCATCGATTATAGTCAGATAATCTTTTGGAAAATAGTCTAATAGACAGAAGGGACGACTACCTGGAGGACGATTATCAAAATAGCGTGAGTAATTTTCTATTCCGGAGCAATATCCCAGTTCCCTGATCATTTCTAAATCGTATGTGCCTCGTTCATATAAACGTTTGGCTTCTACGATTTTTCCTTGAGAATTAAAGAATTCCATTTGTTTCCCCAGATCAATTTCGATTTCACCGATAGCCTGGTTGATCCGTTCGCGGGTAGTTACGAAGAGGTTGGCCGGATAAATATGGTATTCATCAAAAGTGCTGATGGTGACACCTGTTACCGGATCGAAACTATGGATATCTTCAAT
>JAVBUX010000015.1:0-7293 GCA_031554915.1 Bacteroidales bacterium
TGACCGGCTTCTTTCGCTTTTGCTTCCAGTTCAGACCAAAGTCTATGATCGTATTTTTGGATCCATTCGTCGCTCTTATCCCATCTGTGAGGTTGTGATTTACCCTCCACGTAGATGTTGTTGCCGTCGTTCATCCACAAACCGTCTGTACCCTGAATTCTGAAGCCAAGGGAATAAGGACGTGGGGAGTTGGTATCGTGAGTAACGATTACCGTTTGACCGTTAGCACATTTGATCATCGAAGTTACAATATCACCACAGTTGAAGTTGATGTTTGCGTAAGGATGATCTTTACCTCCGTTGTCAATAATGAATTTATGCAAACCGCGTGATTGAGTTCCCATGGCAGATAAGCTCAGGAAGCGGTTTCCGCGGTTAATATCTAAGCAGTTGGCAACAGGACCCGCTCCGTGTGTAGGATAAAGGTCTCCGTTACGGGTGATGGAGTGGTTGGTTCTCCAATGCGCTTCATAAGCTGCTTTCTCTCCCATGTAGAGGTTGTCTCCTTTTCTGTAACCGTATTTCGTTCCGTCATTGAATTTCACATCACGAAGGTCATGTTCGTAACCGCAACGGCAGTGGATCAATTCGCCGAACAGGCCTTGACGTACCATATTAAGTACAGCCATTATGTCGCGACGATAACAAACATTCTCCATGATCATCAGGTGACTGCCGGTTTGTTCCGATACATTGACCAGATCCCAGCATTCTTCCAATGTATTAGCGGCTGAAACTTCAACGCCTACATAAGGAACTCCAGCTTTCATTGCTGCAACCGACATAGGAACGTGCCATTCCCATGGGCTTGCGATGATGATAGCATCGAAAGTTTCTTTTTCCAACATTTCTTCGAAAGCACGATCGTGTCCGGTATATACCTTAGGAGCTTTTCCTCCTTTTTTTGCAACAAGATCCTGAGTTGCTTTGATCGCTGAATCCAAGATGTCGCTGACGGCTATCAGATCTCCGCCTAAAGCAAGAATGTTACTAACATGTTCTCTCGAACGTGCACCTGCGCCTATAAGTCCAACACGCAGTTTGTCGTTTGCACTTCTTGGTTTGGTATCTTTCTTTTTTGTGTCTTTTTGTGGATCAGCCGTACTTGCCGAGACTGAGGATACTGCAGAAGCAGCAACCGTCCCTAAGCCCAATACGGAAGCCTTCCTGATAAAATCTCTACGAGCATTGTCCATGATAAATAGTTTTATTGAGTTTTATGATTAATAATGAGTATAATTGGAAAATTATTTCTCAAATTGTTTCTTGTATTCGTTTGGAGCGACTCCAAATTCATCCTTAAAATATTTCCGGAAAGATTTTTCCAATAATTTGCCACTCTTAATAAGATGAACCGAATAAACTCAGATGGCGTTTTCGAGGTCAAAGATAAGATTTTTTTGTGAAAATGGTGTTGTATATTACGTTATAAATATGTATTTTTGGCATAACTATATTGATAGACTGCCATGAAAAAGTTTATTTTATTTGCCTTGATATTATTTGTCAGTATCCAGACCGGAGCTCAATCTGAAGATTGGAGAAATAAGTATGATGAGGTATTCCCTTTTTCGGAAGGACTTGCCCGGGTTGGAACGAAAAAGGCTGTTGAAGATAAAGTTAAAGTCTGTGATTTACAGGGAAATAAGATAGATATTCCTGCGTCTTTTGAGTGGACTTTTGGATTTGTCGATACAACCGGTGTTGAAGTAATACCATTAAAATACGTATTTGCAGAAAATTTTAAAGAAGGACTTGCCTGTGTCGCTTTTGATGGGAAGTATGGATTTATTGATAAGACAGGAAAAACAGTTATTCCGTTCAAATATGATTGTGCACTGTCTTTTCAGAAAGACCTGGCTGCAGTGTATTTGAACAAAAAATATGGAGTGATCAATAAATCAGGAAAAATTGTTATTCCGTTGGATTACAGTGAAATAAATGTTGAGGATAATAATTGTATATTTATAAAGAAAAATGGATTGTGGGGACTTTTTAATAAGTTTGGTAAACAGATAGTCCCATATAAATACAATTATGTTGAGAATTTTTCCGGAAATAGAGCTCTCGTCAAATTGAATAGGAAATATGGGTTTATCAATGAATACGGCAAAGAAGTAGTTCCATTGAAATATGATAATGCTAATTCTTTTTATGAAGGTTTGGCTTATGTGCAAATAATCGGACGAAATGTATTGCTTGATGCTAAATATGGATTTATTGATACTTCCGGAAATATTGCAGTTCCATTGAAGTACGATGAGGTTGGATCTTTCTCTTTTGGCTTAGCCTGGGTGAAATTAAATGAAAAATATGGATATGTCAATAAAACAGGTCAGGAAGTGATTCCATTAAAATATGATTATGCCTCTCCCTTTCTCATAAAAGGAACTGCAAAAGTGAAATTAGGAGATAAAATGTTCGAAATCGATAAAGAAGGAAAAATTATTAATCAATAATCTCACCGATATAATTTCTTTAAAAGATCCGGACGCTTTAATTTGTTGAGCGAACGGGATATATCTGCCTTATTCTTATTGTCATACCAAAAGAAATATTTCCTTTGATCGAGTTTTTCCTCCTTGCTGTGAGCTGTATAAACCGGATTCATGGTATATGGATGATAGCCGGTATAATAGATCTCGGTTGACAATGTCATTGGAGTCGGAGTGAAATCCTGAACCTGCTCCGGCTGAAAATTCAAATCTCTGGAAATAACAGCTAATTCAGCCATATCTAACTCTGTACAAGCAGGATGTGAACTCATAAAATAAGGGATTAACTGCTGTTTCAAGCCTTTATCCTTATTTACTTTATCAAATATTTTTTTGAATTGGTAGAAATAATCGAATGATGGTTTGCGGATACAATTCAATACTTTATCCGAAGTGTGCTCAGGAGCTACTTTTAGTCTTCCGGAAACGTGATTGGCAATCAGTTCGATGCTGTAATCCCTGGCTGTCTTATTTAGTTCTCCATTAGGATATTGATTCAGTAACAAATCATACCGTACGCCGCTTCCGATAAATGATTTTTTGACACCTGGTATTTTGTCAACAGCTTTGTACAGATCGAGCAATGGTTTGTGGTCGGCATTCAGGTTCGGACAAACTTTCGGAAAAATGCAAGATGGCTTTTTACATTTCCTGCAGACTTTCAGATCGATTCCCTGCATTTTGTACATGTTTGCCGAAGGTCCTCCTAAATCACTGATATACCCTTTGAAATCAGGCATTTCAGTAACAGATTTCACCTCTTTCAAAATGGATTTTTCCGAACGGGAAGCAATAAATTTCCCCTGATGTGCAGAGATTGTGCAAAAAGCACATCCTCCGAAGCAACCACGATGGATATTCACCGAATGTCGGATCATTTCATAAGCGGGAATCCTTTTATCCTTGTATTTGGGATGAGGTAAGCGGGTGTATGGCAAATCAAAACTGGCATCGATCTCTTCCGTAGTCATCGGAGGGTAGGGTGGATTCACCACAATCACCTGATTTCCGGTTTTTTGCATGATCCGGGAGGCATTGATCCGGTTTGATTCCTCTTCTATAAATTTGAAATTTTGAGCTTGTTTCCGTTTATCGTCCAGGCATTGTTCAAAAGAAGCCAGCAGAATATCTCCGTCCTGTTTCTCGGGAAAAGATGATGAGAGGTAAGATGTCTGAGGTATTTCAGAAAGTGTTTTATTACCAGGTTCTTGCAAAACTTTCACAATCTCCTTGATCGGTTTTTCGCCCATTCCGTATATCAATAAATCGGCTTTTGAATCAACAAGAATTCCCGGCATTAGTTTGTCTTGCCAGTAATCGTAATGCGACAAGCGGCGTAAAGAGGCTTCTATACCACCGATGATAACAGGTGTGTCCGGATATATTTCCTTGAGGATACGAGAATAAACGATAGTGGGGTATTCCGGTCTCATATCCGGTCGTGCGTCGGGAGTATAAGCATCATCCGAGCGTAGTCGTTTATTGGCAGTATATTTATTGATCATGGAGTCCATAGCTCCGGCAGAGACACCAAAAAATAAACGAGGTTTGCCTAGTTTTTTGAAATCGCGTAAATCGTCTCTCCAGTTGGGTTGGGGTACAATGGCTACGCGCAAGCCCATGGCTTCCAGAGTGCGACCAATCACGGCCGCTCCGAATGACGGATGGTCAACGTATGCATCTCCTGAGAAGAATATGACATCCAATTCATCCCAACCTCTAAACTCCACTTCTTTCTTGGTAGTGGGTAACCAATCCGTTAATTTTCTTTCCTTCATTTCGTTATTTCTATGCTGCTTATTTCTTCGAGTATCTTGCAGGCTTTTTCTACAGTTCTGACACTGTCAACAAGGACAGATCTTCTTTTGTTAGTTTCTTTCAAATGACAAATAATATAATTTCTGTTCACAAATGCAAGTAATTTGTCAAATGCTTCACTCTGATAGTATGGAGAATCAGGGTCTGTCACCAGTAAAATATTCATTCTTTCCTGTTTCAGGCTGACTTTCTCAACTCCCAACTTCTTTGCCATCCGTTTTAAGCGGACAATATCGATCAATTCTTCTCCTTGAGGAGGTATTGGTCCGAAACGATCCTCCAGTTTTTTGATAAACCGCTGTATATCATCTTCTTTCTCAAGCCCATCGAGTTCCCTGTAGATGGCAATTCGTTCGGAATCGTTCGGAATATATTTAGCAGGGAATAAGACTTCCATATCACATTCCACATTGGTTTCAAGTACGTAAGATGCCCCGGTGTCAATATTCTGATCATTTTTATACAGATCGGAAAATATCTCATTCTTAAGTTCCTGAACGGCTTCAGAAAGGATTTTTTGATAAGTTTCGTATCCCAGATCAGCAATGAATCCGCTTTGCTCTGCTCCCAGTAAGTTTCCTGCCCCGCGAATGTCCAGATCCTGCATGGCAATATGGATGCCGCTTCCAAGTTCAGAGAAATTTTCAATCGCCTGTAATCTCCTTCGTCCTTCTACACTTAAACTGTGCAAAGGTGGTGCCAAGAGATAGCAAAAAGCTTTTTTATTGCTTCGTCCTACACGTCCACGCAGCTGGTGAAGATCGCTTAAGCCGAAGTTCTGAGCATTATTTACAATGATCGTATTGGCATTGGGGATGTCGATTCCATTTTCTACAATGGTGGTGGCAATCAATACATCGTATTCATAATTTGTGAAGTCAGTCACAATTTGTTCGAGTTTAGCTGGTTCCATTTGTCCATGGCCAACAGCAATACGTGCATCCGGAACTTCTTTACTGATTAATTTTAAGAGTTCAGGGATATTTTGTACCCGGTTATTGATGACGAAAACCTGTCCGTTACGGCTCATTTCGAAGTTAATGGCTTCCCGGATAATATCTCCTCCGAAGCGGTGTACTTCTGTTTGTATCGGATAACGGTTAGGTGGAGGAGTGGTGATTGACGACAGGTCACGGGCTCCCATCAGACTGAATTGTAGTGTTCTGGGGATAGGAGTTGCCGTGAGGGTAAGTGTATCGACATTCACTTTCAGTTGTTTCAATTTTTCTTTGACATTGACTCCAAATTTTTGTTCCTCATCGATGATCAGTAGTCCTAAATCCTTGAATTGTACTTCTTTGCCAATCAGTTTGTGTGTTCCGATCAGGATATCTATTTTTCCTTCTTTCAGTTTTTGAAGTATTTTTTTAGTATCACTTGCTTTACGTGCTCTGGATAAATACTCAATTGTACAAGGAAAATCATTCAGACGATCTTTGAATGAGTTGTAATGTTGGAATGCCAAAAGAGTGGTTGGGACGAGCACTGCCGTTTGTTTGCCGTCAGTAGCAGCTTTGAATGCCGCCCGGATAGCAACTTCCGTTTTACCGAATCCTACATCTCCGCAGACCAGTCGGTCCATTGGCCGCAGACTTTCCATATCCTGTTTTATATCATTGGTCGCTTTTTCCTGATCCGGAGTATCTTCATATATAAATGACGCTTCCAGTTCCTTTTGCAAGTATGTATCCGGAGAATAAGCAAATCCTTTTTCTTCCAATCGTTTGGAATAGAGTTCTATAAGATCTTTGGCAATGTCTTTGACTTTCTTTTTCGTCTTATTTTTCAGGTTTTCCCAGACACCGGAACCCAGTTTATTCAAGCGTGGAGGTTCCCCGTCTTTACCTTTGTATTTCGATATTTTGTGCAGGGAATGGATACTTACGAAAATGACATCGTTGTTGAGGAATGTCAGTTTTATGACTTCCTGCAGTTTACTGTTAAGTTCTGTTCGGATTAATCCCTGGAATTTACCGATCCCATGATCGATATGCACTACGTAATCCCCGATCTGGAATTGTTGCAGTTCTTTAAGTGACAAGGCCAGTTTCCCTGAACGAGCGCGGTCGGATTTCAAATTATATTTATGAAAACGATCAAAAAGCTGATGATCAGTATAAAAACAAGCCTTGATAGTATTGTCTGTAAATCCTCCGTGTATAGCTTTGAGGATAGGGGTGAATGCAATATGATCTTCCCGGTCTTCAAAGATGGAACGGATACGGGCAATCTGCTTTTCATTATCGCTCAGGATATAAAGTTTGTAACCGTTAGCTAGTTTTTCTTTGAAATTTTCGGCAACCATGTCGAAATTTTTATGAAATGAAGGCTGCATTTCAGTAGAAAACTCCACGATTGCAGAACCTGATTTTTCTTTTTCCACACTACTCGGATTGGTTAGGTGGATTTTAATGTGATCATTTGTCAATGCTTGTACCTGCACTCCGGAGGTCACGACATCCCTGATATGATCAAGCGTCTGAAAGGCTTCTTCATTATTGCTTAGAACAGGTTCTTCATTATAAATTGAAGTTATTTTCTCATAAACCCAGCTTTCATTCCGGAATAAAACCATATCTCTTTTTTGAAGGTAGGAGAATAATGTCGTATCATTCAGTCCTGTATTGGGAGATATAATATCGATCTGGTTCAGTTTTTCTTTCGATATTTGTGATTCTACATCAAAACTCCGGATGCTTTCCACTTCATCTCCAAAAAAATCGATCCGGTAGGGATATTCATTCGAAAAAGAAAAAACATCGATTAGAGAGCCTCGTACGGCGTATTGGCCGGGTTCGTAAACATAATCGACCCATTCAAAGCCGTATGATTCCAATACGTCGGAGACAAATTCCGTATCAACATGTTCGCCGATAGATATTTTGAGTGTTTTCAGACTTAAAGCATCTCCTGAAACAACTTTTTCGGCCAAAGCTTCCGGATAGGTAATAAGTATCAATGGCTCCTGTTTGTCGAGTAT
>JAVBUX010000175.1:0-5229 GCA_031554915.1 Bacteroidales bacterium
TTTTTATAAATGTCCTGTTTGACAGCATGTTACGATTTGTGGGACGGTAAGATAACCTGACATTGAAAAACAGGTCATTTATAGCATCCCGGAATGCCAGCCGCCAGGAATAATTTTGAAATTCCCGTTTTTCAATAATTCCACTTCCTTCTCTGAAATACCGGTAGTTCGACATGATAACCCCATTTGCAAGATCAAGAATATCTCCTATTTCATTTTTATACTCGGCGCTTAATGCACTCTCCCAGAATTCATGGAATTTGTAACTCAGATTCACTCCAGGATTGATTAAGGGATAGTTGTAGTGCTCTTTTTTATTTTGGGAATGGTTGTTGACATACAAGTCGATAAAATTAACCGGAAACTCCAGGCTAATATGGAAATCAGACTCTCCGTAGGTATATCTCGGTGAAGCGATGTAATTAAATTGATTCCATCGGATATCGTTGACAAGATTTTTTCCCGGAAACGGTATGAAATCCATTTTTGTATCCAAATCCTCCAGTTGTGCCTGTAACTTGAAATCTACAGACATTATCGATTTTTGATTGAACCGGTAACTCCAGGAAGTCCCATTGTCAGTGTAAAAAACAGAACGTGTCCCATCTTGGCGTATGTTGTGATCCTGATAAATCAGGGAGTCGAGTGATACGGTCAATCTTTGTGGTTGGTTCGAATAGCGAGTGAAAGAAGTGAATTTGAAAGCTTTTTCTCCTCTTCGTTTAGTATAGTTCAAATCGTTCTGAATATGGAAAAGTGGTATATAATAATCCTCATGTACCTTATTTGATCCTGTTATAGATGAAGTTTCAGTTATCCACTTACCGCTGACTTTCAAAGCATTTTCAGCAAAGTGCCCTGGAGAATTATCCGTATAGGTCAGTTTCAGTTCAGCCAGATTGTTATAACTGTTGAGTTTGTTTATTTCGTTGATAATTAAAGAATTATCCGGATCCCCTAAGCCATATTTGCTGTTCTTGATTATATCTTGCGATCGTTCGTCATAAGCATAATCGGCATTAATCCTGATCTGACTATTTTCGTTTATTTTCCAAAGGTTGTTAATACTAACTAAATGTGCTTTATTGAACAGGTAACGGCTTTTATTCAGGTTACTTAACGTTAAGTAGCCATAGGAGGAAGATAGGAATAAATCGGTAGGAAGTAAGGGCTTGTTTTCGAGAAGTGTTAAAGGGTGTTCCGTTAATTCCATAATCAGATCCAAGCCAGTATTAGTGGTTTTATAAGTTATCAGGGCTTGAGTTTTTGGGGTGATCAACATGGAAAATAATTTCGCATTCCAAAGGAATGGTTCCCAGCCTAAGGCCCAATCGACGGTGCCTATAGGTTTAATCATTTTATTATTTTTCAATTTGATATTGATAGCAGCCTGATTTGATGTAACAATATCTTTCAGGGCTCGTATCCGCTGATGATTTTCAATAACCTGCACATTCGTTACGGCATCAATAGGAATATTATTAGTAGCCAAAGAATATTTATTGTCCAGCAGATCCATTCCTTCGATGAAAAAGTTATTGATTGGAGAGCCGTTATAAGAAATGCTTCCGGACTCGGCAACTTCCACTCCTGGGAGTTTTTTCAAAACATCACCAAGGAATCTGTCTTGTGCTGACTTAAAACCGGCAACATTGTAATGGAGGGTGTCGTTTTGTTTCCGCAGATTAGGAGCTTTTATTGTAACTTCTTTTAGCATTATTTCAGAAGTTTCCAGCTGGAATTTTAATTGTTGGGATTTATTTGCTACCGAAAGGCTTACGCTTCTATATCCCAACATAGAAACGACTACTTTGATGGAGTCGTTTCCTGCCGGAATATTTTGGGAAAATTTTCCCTCTTTATCCGTGATTTCATAAGCAAGAATTTCATCCTGATTTGTATATTTAAATATAGCCGAAGCATTAGGAAGCGGTTTTTGCATATCTTTATCAACAACAAATCCCTGGATGATACTCTGTGCTGTCAAATGAAATCCTGAAAGCCAAAATATTAACAGAAAGAGCAGATATGGAAATATCCTCCTCATTCGGATAATTCAATCGGATTATACATTAATTTGGGGAGTGGTTTTTGGGAAGCAGAAGGTGTAACTCTCGTGTTATTTCCCATGAATCCCCTTGGATTATCACAATATTTCCTTAGTTGTTTGTAGAAATTATCTTTAGTAGTCTTAGTTGTTGACCGGCCTGTCGGATATTTCAAAATAGGGTCTTTCCATGTTATTTTTTGAATTTGTGTACATTCGAAACTTACATCTCCTTTGTCGTCATGAACTCTCAGGATCAATCCCGGTAAACCGGTGAATTTCCATGGCCCTTCACTGATAGGTATATCCGGGGTAAACCAAACCATATAGTTTCGCCCACAAAAAGTAGTTGTTGCTTTAATGCAGTCATACCCTAAGATAGTTACTTTGTCTTTTTCAATTTTCCATTGAGGTTTTATGATCTCTTCTTCATAGATGTAAGAATCATAGGCTATCCGGTTACTAATTGTGTTTTTGTTTTCCGGGAAGTTTTTGAATAAATGGATCATATCTGAGCTCCTTTTATATCTTCCACTTTTTAGTGCTTCAATAATATTTATATCGTTTTGTTTTTTTCTATCATCGGCCTCTAATGAATCGGTATAAAATGAAAGATAGCCAATATATTTAGAGACGTTTGTTCCGATTTGTAAAATCATTAAATTTTTAGTATATTTAGATGATTTTGTGGTATCTGATAATACTTTTTGCTCGTACAGACAACGGATCCTTGAGTAATCAAGAGTGTCAGGAGGTGGAGGATTGAAATCCAAGAGTCGTTGTGCATTGATTTCCCCGGATATTCCCAAAAGAGTGGCGAAAATAAGTAGTGACAGAGTTTTCATAAATGGATTTTTGTTTTTTACAGATTCATGATATATCTAATAGAGCAGAAAGAATCTCAATCTGCTCTATCAAAAATTTTCCTACTAGTAGTCTTCAAGAACATCCATGGCCCAAAGAATTTGCATGACACAATCTACTTCAGACATAATGTAATCATCGAATAATGTTCCAGGTTCTTCGTCAGAGTAATAAAGGCCACAATACCATTGATTACAGGAGTTTTGCCAACAGAATCTGATTACTTCTACAGGAGGAGGACAATTTGCGGTACTAATTCCTATTGATCCCAATAAGATAGCACCAGTCAATAATAATTTTTTCATGATCATAAGTATAAATATCTGATATTTGATTTTTTTACCGCAACCAGTTTTGCACTTTGCAAAGCGGATACGCCAAACCTGCCGGATAATCCCTGTCCGGGATTTTGGATGTTGGAAATAATTTATACCTTTGTATGCCTTCTTTAGTTTAAGTTAAACATGGGATGTAGAGGTTCTGTGATTTTTCTTTTCTTTAGAAGGTTTTTTATTTGTAGGTGGCAAGCCTCAAGCTACCTTCATGAAATATCATAACTATTTTGCAAATTAAAATAAATTAATTTGCATTAAAAAATATTTTGTTGATTTTTTTTATGTTTTTAAGCAGTTTTTTTTGGTTTTGGATTTTATATATTGATTTTAAAGTGAGAATTTAATTGTTTTTTCTTTTTGCAGAAAAGTACTTCCATACAAAAGGAATGGTTGTTATAATGATCAGTCCCAAAACGATTCCTTCCAGATGCCCTTTTACACTAAAATTGTAATTTTCCCTCAGGAACTTATCCAGATAATGTCCGGCCATAGCCATGGAGACAATCCAGAACAAACATCCTAAGATATTGTATATCATAAATTTAGTTTTGTTCATATTTATAATTCCGGCTACTATTGGAACAAATGTGCGTACGGTAGGTAAAAACCTTGCGAAAATAATCGTTTGTCCTCCATATTCGTCATAAAACTTTTTAGCCTGTATCAGATATTTTTTCTTGAATATCCAGGAGTCTTTTTTGCTGAACAGATAAGGACCGCTTTTCTCTCCAAACCAATATCCGACCATATTTCCGGATATACCGCAAATGCATAATAAAATAATGAGGATCAGCAGATCTAAAAAGTCATTACCCGTTCCTCCGGGAAGGATACTATCGATGAGTTGTTTGCTGTATATTCCTGCAATGAAGATTAAGCTGTCTCCCGGAAGAAAGAACCCGAACATCAATCCTGTTTCGGCAAATACAATGAACAATAAGAGCCAAATACCTCCATGATTAATATAGAATTCGGGATTGAATAAATCAAAAAAACTCATAAATAAACAAATTGCTTTTTTTATTGTTTTAAATTACAAAAGTAAAAAAATAAAACAAATAAGTTATGGGAAAGTTGAATAGTGTAGGGTTGGACACCGTATCGGTGAAACCTATTGTTGAAGGATTAGGAGATTTGTTAGCAAATTATCAGGTATTTTATACGAACCTGCGGGGTTTGCATTGGTTAATTGAAGGAGATAAATTTTTTGAATTGCATCCGATTTATGAAGAATATTATACTGAATTTGCGAATGCAATCGATACTATAGCCGAAAGGATACTTATGTTGGATGGGACGCCGGAGTCTAAATTTTCTCTATATATAAAACAATCGGATATTAAAGAGCTCTCTGGAGTGAAAGATTGGCTGAAAGGAGTTAATGCAATTCTTGACAGTCTGAAACTGTTGCTTGTAAAGTTGCATGCTATTCAGGCTCTGGCAGTTAAAGCCGGAGATGCAGGGACAATCCATTTTCTGGCACATCAGATAAAGAGCTTCGAAAAGAAGATCTGGATGCTTTCGGTTTATATTAAATAATATCAATATATGCTTTGAACGCCGATGCCAGGCAGCTCATTCAATATGATTTTTCCATTTTGAATAGTGGTTCCGGTAAAACAGTCGTTCGAAATCAACAATGCCCCGTCGAGGTCTGCAAAGTCAGCGGCGGGGCATAATTGTGATGCCGCAGAGATTGCGCAGGATGTTTCTGTCATACAACCGATCATTGCTCTCAAATCCAGTGATTTAGCCAGTTCAAACATTTTCCAAGCCTCATGCATTCCGGTACATTTCATTAATTTGATGTTGATCCCGGAAAAAACACCTTTCAGTCGTTCTACATCAGATTGGCGCTGAACGGATTCGTCTGCAAAAATAGGTAGCGGACTTCTTTCGGTCAGCCATGCAATATTATCCAGGTCGTACTTAGGCATAGGTTGCTCTATCATTACAATACCTTTTTCTTTTAGCCAAAGAATC
>JAVBUX010000272.1:0-8079 GCA_031554915.1 Bacteroidales bacterium
TTTTTAGTCAGCTTATAAAAAGCAACAATGCAGCCCAATGTCATCAGCGTCAGAAAGAAAAAAATGACCAGTTTGTTATCCAGTGAATATTTAGAGAGGTTCATGGTTCAAGGATTTTTATAGTTTCTCCATCCGAAAGCATGCTCACTCCAGCAGTTACAATAAAATCACCTGGGTTAATTCCGGAAAGGACAATCCTATTTTGCTCTCCAACCAGTTTTCAGGTATTGATAGGGATTTTGTTAACAACAGACTTTTCCTTTTCAACTTTCCATACGTACGGAAGATTTGTTTCCGGATCCGTATAAATACAAGAAAGCGGTATCGAAATTGTATTCAGACTATCCGATTTATTTGTCATTTCAACATGGACGTTACAGGCGTAACCCGGAAGAACTCTCATTTTATCAGGTTTATAATCCGGGTCATCTATTTTCAAAATTACCGGAATTCCTGAACCATCGATTGAAGAAGAGATAATTTCTTTTATCTTAGCATTGTAAAGTACACCTTTCTGTACATCCAATTCGATCCTGCATTTGAAATTGTTTATATTATAGTGCATATTCGTTTCCGGCAAAGTAAACCGGAATTGTATTTTTAACGGATTATTTAGTTTTATAATCCTTTCTCCGGCAGCTATTTCCTGATGATTTTCCACAAATTTTTTCTCTACATTCCCTGAAAAGGGAGCTTTCAGTTTTGTGTATTCCAAATCATTTAATGCCTGATTGTATATGGATTTATCATTTTCGAACTTGGCCTGGGATATTTCAAAATCTTGTTTTGATACGGCATTTTTTTCGTAAAGCCGTTTATATCTTTCCACCTGGGATTGAGATTGTTGATAACTGGCTTTGGCTGCAGAAAGTTTTAGATTATAGTCTTTAGAATCTAAAGTAGCCACAATTTGTCCGGCTTTCAGGTTTTGCCCTTCCTGGATACCGAAGTTTTGTAACATTCCTGGTATTCGAAAGGTCAGGAAGGCATATTCTTCGGCTTCTGCAACGCCAGGAAAGGTTTTGTTCAACAAGGTATTGCCTGTTATTTCCATCATTTTTACAGGACGCGTTATTTTGTCCTGTTTCTTCTCTTTACAAGAAAACAGAGTGAGGATAAATACACCTAACAAAAAGAAAATAGTTTGTTTCATAATTAGGATGCCTAATATTTATGATTATAACCCATATATGAGAGGATTGGTTCGATAAAATAATATATATTTGTGTGATAATTAATTAAAGCCTGAAAATTTACTGTTTTAGTAAATTTTTTATTAACTTTGTATTAAATAAATTTGAGGATATGTTAGAAAGCAAAGAATTAACTTAAGAAGAAAGAACCAATTCTTGAGCTGTCACAAGATTATTACTAAATTTAATGTCAAAAAAAACAGCTTTATTGCTTCTAAATACAGGTAGTCCCCAAAGTTCGCATCCGTTTGATGTGGCTCGATATCTCTCCAAATTCTTGGGTGATCGAAGAATTATTTCTCTTCCCTGGTTTTTTCGTAAATTGTTAGTCAATGGAATTATAGTCCCTATTCGTTGTTTCAGATCCGGAGCGCGTTATAAAAAACTAACCGGAATGTTTGGCGGAAAATTTCCTTTGGTGCACTATGGAGAGAAATTGTGCCAGATGCTCCAGGATTTGTTAGAAGATGAAATGACGGTTTTTATTGGTATGCGCTATGGACAGCCATCTATAGAGAAACAAATAGAAACTATTGTGAAAAATGGATATGAGCAATTGATATTACTGCCGATGTTTCCTCAATATGCCTCTTCATCTACAGGATCGGTATTAGAATGTGTCTTAAATTCAATAAAAAAATCGACTGTAATTCCTGAAATTCATATTATTCCTCCGTTTTATGATCATCCGTTGTTTATAAAAGCTTTTGCAGAGCGTATAAAGCAAGCTGGTTATGAGTCGTATGAACAAATATTGTTTGCTTATCATAGTTTACCGATGAGTCATATAAAAGCAGTTGAGGGAACTGTATTTGATTATGAGAAGGCCTGTAGAAGGACTACAGAGCTAATCGCTCATGAACTAAATTTGAAAAAAGATTGTTATAGTACCTCTTTTCAATCCCAGATGTCGTCTAAATGGTTGGGCCCTTTCACGAATGATTTGATTGTTGAAAAGTCCAGAAGTGGAGTTAAAAGTTTATTGCTGGTCGCTCCCTCTTTTGTAGCAGATTGTCTGGAGTCATCATTGGAGTTGGGTGTAGAAGCAAAAGAAGATTTTCTTTCTAATGGGGGAGTGAAATATGCATTGGTGGAGAGTCTGAATGATAGTCTTTTATGGATTGATTGTCTGAAAGACCTTGTGTTGACCAAATAAAATTAGTACCTTTGCAGCCGTTTTTTAACAAATAATCTCATGGAATTTGTTCAGTTTATTATCGATTTTCTATTAAATACAAGTGATTACCTGAAAATTTGGGTTCAAGATTACGGAGTATGGATTTATGCTATTTTATTTTTAATAATTTTCTGTGAGACTGGGCTTGTGGTTACTCCATTTTTACCAGGAGATTCCCTTTTATTTATGTCGGGAGCGTTAGCTGCTGTTGCAGACAATCACATGAATGTTCATGTTTTGGTATTAATACTAATTGTTGCTGCTGTTTTAGGTGATGCGGTGAACTATACCATTGGAAAATTTTTTGGAGAAAAGCTCTTTGGTAATCCGGATTCAAAAATATTCAAGCAGAGCTATTTGGAAAAAACTCATAATTTTTATGAAAAACATGGAGCAAAAACAATTATTTTAGCACGATTTGTGCCTGTTGTTCGGACTTTCGCTCCATTTGTTGCTGGAATGGGAAGTATGAGTTATAAGCGCTTTGCTTTTTATAATGTGATTGGAGGGGTAGCTTGGGTTACTGTTTTTACTTATCTTGGTTATTTGTTCGGAACGATTCCTTTTGTGGAAAACAATCTGAGTTTTATCGCTCTGGCTATTATTATTATATCTGTTGTTCCAGCTATTGTAGAAGTCTTGAGACACAAAAGACAAAGCAAATCTTCTTCTCAATCCTCTTCAAAATAAGGAATGTCTGTAGGTGTAAAAAATCTCACAGGGGGAGGTATATTCAGCCAGTTGACACGGTTGGCTATGCCCATTATGGCTACCAGTTTCGTTCAGATGGCTTATAGTCTGACGGATATGGCCTGGGTCGGACGTTTAGGCAGTCCGGAGGTTGCAGCCGTCGGAGCTGTCGGTATCCTGATTTGGCTGACTTCATCTTTTGCCCTGCTTCCTAAAATAGGGGCAGAAGTTACTATCGGACAGTCGATTGGTTCCGGAAGACTGGATGATGCCCGGATTTACGCATCCCATACAACGACTATTTCGTTGATTATGGGGTTGTTTATAGCATCAGTATTGTTTTTTTTTAATAAATTTATAATCTCTTTTTTCCGTTTGGGACCTGCTATATCGGCTATGGCGTGTGACTATTTACGTATTGTATCCACATCTTTGCCGACGTTGTTTATGGTCTGGACTTTTTTCGGGGATTATAATGGTTCTGGACGAAGCTCCATCCCTTTTTATCTGACAGCAACAGGATTGGCTTGTAATATTTTGCTCGATCCGTTATTTATATTTGTGTTAAAAATGGGAACGAATGGAGCTGCTATTGCAACCTGGTTGTCCCAGGTTATCGTGTTTTTATTGTTTGTCTGGCAAATGAAGCGTTCGAATGGAATATTGAACCGTTTCTCGTATGTTGTCAGGCTTCAGAAGGAGTTCACTATCAGAATAATTAAATTGGGAGCACCTGTGGCTCTGATGAATGTTTTCTTTGCATCTATAAACTTGTATTTAGCCAGGATTGCATCCGTACATGGGGGACATATCGGAGTGATGAGTCAAACTACCGGTGGGCAAATAGAAGGTATTACATGGAATACATCTCAGGGATTTTCAACGGCATTAGGCGCATTTGTTGCCCAAAATTATGCTGCGGGCAAATTCGGCAGGATGAAGAAGGCTTATCAATATACTTTATCATTGATGCTTTCTCTCGGAGTGGTGGTGACTATGGCATTTGTTTTTCTGGGAAAAGATATTTTCGGGATTTTTGTCCCGGAACCGGCTGCCATGACAGCCGGAGGGGAGTATCTTCGGATCGTAGGTTTTTCGCAGATATTTATGATGTTGGAGTTGACGACTCAAGGAATGTTCAACGGAACAGGCAGAACTGTTCCTCCGGCTTTGATCAGTGTTATTTTTAATGTCGCCCGAATACCTTTGGCATTGTTATTAGCTCCTGGTATGGGAGTGGCCGGAGTCTGGCTGGCAATTACGATATCGACGTTATTTAAAGGAGTGATTCTTCCTGTATGGTTCTCCGTTGTATATAAGCGTATAAAAAAGAATCGGACTAGTTGAAAATACTATCAAACCTGATATTTTAAACAAATATTTTAATTATTTTTGTAACGTAAAATCATTAAAGAAAATACACTTATGTTGAAAGAAATTTTATCTATTTCCGGGAAGCCGGGTTTATTTAAGCTGATCTCACAGGGAAAGAATATGTTTTTAGCAGAGTCGTTGGCCGACAAGAAAAGAGTACCTGTGTATCCCCGGGATAAAGTAGTTTCGTTGGGCGACATTGCCATTTATACAGAAGATGAAGATATTCCTCTTTCCGTTGTTCTTACCAACATTAAAATAAAAGAAAAGGAACAACCAATACAGATTAATTCCAATATTCAACCATCAGAATTGCGTGCGTATTTTGAAACGGTGTTGCCTGAATTTGACAAGGAAAGAGTTTATCCATCTGATATAAAGAAAGTGATGGGTTGGTATAATCTTTTGATCAAATCAGGATTTACCAATTTTGAAAAGAAAGAAAAAGGAGAGGCCGCAGAAGGAGACACTCTTCCCGTAGATCCGGAAGAAACAGAGGCAGAATCTCCTGTAAAAGCTCCAAAGAAAGCAACGACTAAAAAGGCAAAGGTTTAATTTTAATATATACAACTATGAGTATCAATGATTATGACGAGGTTGTAGCCGTCTCTTTTATTCAAAATCAACTTCCTCAGGAACTGAAAGATCGTTTTACAGAGGATGATTTGTATTATTTCCTTGACTTATTGTGTGAATTTTATGAACAAAATGATTATCTTGAAGAAGATGATGAGGAAAAAGAAGAGCGTGAACTGATTGACTTCATTATTAAGCAATCAGCCAAAGATGATGTGGGTGTGTTTACCCAGGAAGAAATTCTGATGTTCCTTCGTGCTGAATCTGCATATACAGATACTTTGGATATAGAGGAGTAATACTGAACAAGTTTATTCGTACAGGTGTTATTTTTTATATGAAATAGATGTCTGGTATGTTTTTTGCTAACTAAATTCAAGGTTCAGTAACTCATTAAATTTTTTAAATATTTATTAAAATGAAAAAAGTAAATGTTTTTGCCGCTTTATTATTATGTGTGGCTATCGTTTTCGGTGGATGTAATGCAAGTAATACAGCAAAAGGTACAGGAATTGGAGCTGGTGGTGGTGCTGCAGTAGGTGCAGGAATCGGAGCTTTGATCAATGGAGGTAAAGGTGCAGCCTGGGGTGCAGGTCTTGGTGCTATTGTCGGTGGTGCTGCAGGAGCATTGATCGGAAATAAAATGGACAAACAAAAGGCAGAGTTGGAAAAAATACAGGGAGCTCAAGTTGAGTCTGTAAATGATGGTCAGGCAATTAAAGTTACTTTCGAATCAGGAATTTTGTTTGCTACGAATTCAAGTACTTTGAATCAAGCTTCTAAAAATTCTTTGACTCAGTTTTCTAATAGTTTGAAAACAAATCCAGACACAAATGTTCAAATTTATGGACATACAGATAGTTCGGGTAATGATAAAATTAATGTTCCATTGTCGCAACAACGTGCTCAGTCTGTAATGGATTATATTGTTGGTCAGGGAGTTAGTGCTGCTCGTATGACTTCTCAAGGTATGGGTTCTTCTCAGCCTGTTGCTGATAATGCAACTTCTGCAGGTAAAGCTCAAAATCGTCGTGTAGAAGTGTATATCACTCCAAATGAAAAAATGATTCAAGATGCTCAACAAGGCACATTGAAATAATTTTAGATGCAATCGAATTAGGTTGTATCGCAGTTGAAAAACCGTCATTTCGATGTAGAGTCGAAATGACGGTTTTTTAATTTTAAATTTATTTCACAATTCCTAATTAAACCAATCAAAAATCTCCAAGTCTTAATAACATGAATACAAATTGAAACAGGCCTGTTCATAAATATTCTTTTCAAAGTATCACTATTAAAAAAATTAGAATTATGAAAAGTAAAGTAGTTATTTTGTTAGTTATGTTTTGTACAGTTTCAATAATGACATTCGCTCAAAAAAGAAATTTTAAGGAAGAGACAAAAGAAAATCAAGTTGCTCTTACCTGCTATGTGAATCAAAAGAAACATTCGAAGTATGATGATAAAATCGATTCGAAGTATAAAGATCCTTTCTTTGAGGAATTATCTAAAGGAATGAAAGCCAGAGAATCCGGTCCGAAACTTACTGATGCAGATCGCCAATTGTTGGTATCGTTGAGTCTGGAGTATGAAAAATCAAATATGTCAAAATAATCATATTAAATCATAGAGTCATGAAAAACAAGGTAATTATTTTATGTGTGATGTTTAGCTTTATTTCGCTGGCAATGTTTGCACAAAGAGGAAATCATGATAAAAGCAGGAGAGAAAAAATGAGATCTGCTATGGTCGGCCGTATCAGCAATCAATTGAATCTGACTCCGGAAGAAGCTGAAAAATTCTGGCCAGTGTTCAATGAAATGCAGGCTAAGAAACGGGAACTTAGAAAACCTTTGATGGATGAAATGGCTGGTCTGAGGAAATCCAAAGAAAATGAACAACCTCCTACAGATGCCGATTATCAAAAAATAGTTTCGTTAAGTCTGAATTATAAGGTGAAGGATGCCGAATTGACAAAAACTTATTTTGAAAAAATCGGAAAAATTCTTCCTGCAGAAAAAGTTTTCAAACTGGAACGTATGGGAATGGAGGCTAAAGGCAAGATGGCTCATCGTTTTGATAAGATGAAAAATAAAAAAGATGTTCGTTTTAACAAGGATATGAAGAGGTATAAAAAGCAGGGTAAACCTGCTGGTAAAACCAGAATTTCTGAAGATAAAAAGGGATAAGGATTAAATTTTTTGTATCTTTGTTCCCCAAAAACAATGGGTGCATTAAGTCAATGCACCCTCATTTTATAACATAAAATAGTTATGGCGGTAGAAATTAAGGAACTGACATCAAGAAGCGAGAATTATTCGCAATGGTACAATGATTTGGTAATTAAGGCAGATTTGGCTGAAAACTCTGCTGTTCGCGGTTGTATGGTAATCAAACCGTACGGATACGCGATCTGGGAAAAAATTCAGCGTCAGTTGGATGACATGTTCAAAGAAACAGGTCACGTAAATGCTTATTTTCCCTTATTTATCCCGAAATCGTTCCTTAGTAAAGAAGCTGATCATGTGGAAGGATTTGCAAAAGAATGTGCTGTTGTAACGCATTACAGACTTAAAAATGATCCGAATGGTCGTGGAGTAGTGGTCGATCCTGAAGCTCGTCTGGAAGAAGAGTTGATTGTTCGTCCGACATCAGAAACAATTATTTGGAATACCTATAAAAACTGGATCCAATCATATCGTGATTTACCTATCTTATGTAATCAATGGGCTAACGTTGTTCGTTGGGAAATGCGTACACGTTTGTTTTTGCGTACAGCCGAATTTCTTTGGCAGGAAGGGCACACTGCTCATGCTAGTAAGGAAGAGGCGATTGAGGAAACAGAAAAGATGTTGAATGTTTATGCGGAGTTTGCAGAAAACTATATGGCTGTGCCTGTGTTTAAAGGTTTGAAATCAGCTAATGAACGTTTTGCCGGAGCATTGGAAACCTACTGCATAGAAGCATTGATGCAGGATGGAAAGGCTTTACAGGCTGGAACTTCCCACTTTCTGGGACAAAATTTTGCAAAAGCTTTTGATGTTCAATTCCTGGACAAAGATGGTAAAC
>JAVBUX010000232.1:0-10444 GCA_031554915.1 Bacteroidales bacterium
ATCGATCAATTCCTGGAACATTCACGGATCTGGTATTTTCGGAATAATAGTAAAGATGTTTAGTATCTGACATCTGACGACTGGATGAAGAGTAATTTAAATCGAAGAATCGAGACTGCATATCATATATTGTACTCAAAAATTAAGAAAAAAATCTTGGAAATTTTAGAAATCCAGCTTAATGACAATCAAAAATCTTGTTTTATTGATGAGAATCTGAATAATGTGTTCAAAAGAGATGACAATCAAAAACCGGTGAGGGCACAGGGTGATACATATAGTTATTTATTGAAAAAATAACCCGGTTTATGAGTGGAAATACATTGATTCTGGCGATCATCATCATATACTTTTCTGTCTTACTATTGATTTCCTACATTATTGGAAGAAAACATTCCGAGAATGATGCGTTTTTTCTTGGGAATCGCAAATCTCCATGGTATATTGTTGCTTTCGGGATGATCGGTTCATCTTTGTCGGGAGTCACTTTCGTATCGGTACCGGGGATGGTCAGGAACTTTGACATGATCTATATGCAGATGGTATTTGGTTTTTTGCTGGGTTATGTTGTGATTGTCTTTGTGTTATTGCCGCTTTATTATAAGATGAATCTGACCAGTATCTACACTTATCTGGATGAGCGGATTGGCCGTAATGCTTATAAAACAGGAGCTTCATTTTTCCTGGTTTCCCGTACAATCGGAGCTGCAGCCCGTTTGTATGTTGCAGTCCTGATACTTCAAACATACGTTTTTGATGCCTGGAATATCCCTTTTGGGGTGACTGCTGCAGGATTTTTGGTAATGATCTGGCTCTATACCTTCAAAAGTGGAGTGAGAGCTATTATTTGGACTGATTTGCTGCAAACATTCTTTCTGTTGACGGCTTTATTTCTGATTATTTGGCAGGTATCGCAAAAAATGAATCTGGATTTCTCAGGAATAGTTACTACGATTAAGGAAAGTCCTCATTCCCGGATGTTTGTTTTTGATGACTGGCAGAGTCGGCAAAATTTCTTCAAACAGTTTATCAGCGGGATTTTTGTTACGATTGCAATGACAGGGATTGACCAGGAAATGATGCAAAAAAACCTGTCGTGTAAGAATCTGAGAGCAGCTCAAAAGAATGTATGTTCATATAGTTTGTCATTTATTCCGGTAAATTTTTTGTTTCTGTGTTTGGGAATACTATTGATTAATTTTGCAAATTCCAATCAGATAGAATTGCCTCCAATGGGGGATGATATTCTTCCTATGCTTGTTTCTAAAGGTTTCCTGGGTATTCCTACATTGATATTTTTTACAATTGGGATTATTGCAGTTACTTTTGCTAGTGCCGATTCGGCATTGACGGGGCTGACTACATCCATTTGCGTAGATATGTTAGATATAAAGCGATATGATGAGAAAAAGGCTAAGCGGGTGCGAATAGGTGTACACTTATCTTTATCTCTTGTGTTTATTGTTATTATGCTGATATTTAAAGCAATAAATGACACCAGTGTGATTGATGCCATTTATACTATTGCGTCTTATACTTATGGTCCCTTACTTGGACTATTTGCTTTTGGGATCCTTTTCAAGCGGTATAAGACCCGTGACAAATTGGTCCCTTATATTTGTATCTTAGCGCCTTTGATTTGTTTTGCCATTGATCGAGTCCTCAATACTACCATTAATTATCGTTTTGGATATGAATTGTTAATTATCAATTCGTTATTGGTTATAACAGGATTATTTTTGTTTTCTCGAAAATCTGTGTGAAACCTATTCGAAGATATACAATTCGGAAGGGGTAGTTCTTTTTAAAGGAATGACATTAACATCTTTTCCGATGCGGATTCCGTATTGTCCCATTGCCATCTCTACTGTTTTGAGAGCCAGCTCAGGGTGGTTGTTGTCGCGGCTTAAGTGGCACAACCAGATATTTTTCAGATGAAGGTCAAAATTTGCAGCAAGGAATTCAGCTGCTTCTATATTGCTTAGATGTCCATTGCCGTTCATAATCCTCTCTTTGAGAAAAGGTGGATAATTACCTTGCTTTAACATCTCTTTGTCGTAATTCGATTCGATAATCAAATGATTGGCTACTCTCGCATATCTGGCAAGAGTTTCATTGATGTGGCCTATGTCCGTGGCTAATACAAAATTATGTTCACCAATTTTGATGTAAAAGCCAACGCAGTCACTGGCATCGTGAGGGATTTCGAAAGCAGTTACCTTAAAATCACGAACTTGTACCGGCTCTTCTTTTTCCAGGATTCTACGAGAGGAATAGAGTTTTTGTTCTACGTAACGGCTATTATTAATACCCTCATGGATTGCTTCTGTGGTATATACCGGAATTCCGTATTTTTCGCCCAGGCAGCCGACAGCTTTAATATGGTCTGCATGGTCGTGAGTGACAAATACTGCCATAACCTGTTCTAAACCGATATTGTTGTCTTTGAGGATTTTTTTGATGGTGCGGATGTTGATTCCTGCATCAAAAAGGATACCGTAATTATCGGTTCCTAAAAAATAACAGTTACCACTACTGCCGCTTGCCAAACTTAAAAACTTTAACCTCATAATCGATTTTCAGGGTATTGTTTTGTAAAATGGCTGCAAAGTTACTAATTTTTGGCGAAAATCTAAAATATAATGTTAAATGGTATGGGATAATTGTTTGAACAGTTCCCAAATAACAATTCCTGAGGCAACAGATACGTTGAGGGAATGTTTAGTCCCGAATTGTGGAATTTCAATACAGCCGTCACTATGATTGATGACTTCCTGATTAACACCATGAACTTCATTTCCCAAAATAACAGCATATTTTCCTTCTTTCAGTTTTAGATTGGGAAGGGACACACTGTTTTCTACCTGTTCCACTGACCAGATTTTGTATCCCGATGTTTTTAATTGTTGCACTGCATCCAATGTATTTTCCAGATAAATCCAGTTTACAGTGTTTTCAGCTCCTAAAGCTGTTTTGTGTATTTCCGGATGAGGTGGAGGGGCCGTAATACCGCATAAATAGATGCATTCGACACGAAAAGCATCGGAAGTTCTGAATACTGAGCCGACGTTATGAAGACTTCTGACGTTATCTAAAACCACAACTAATGGAATTTTGTCTGCAGTTTTGAATTCCTGGTCGTTTAGTCTGTTTAGCTCTGTGATCTTTAGTTTTTTCATTCTAAACCTTTTGCTTTAAATGCAAGAGCATAGAGCTTCATCTGCTTTAACATCGAGACCAAACCATTAGAGCGGGTTGGAGAGAGATGCTCTCTTAATCCGATTTTCTCAATGAAGTACAAATCTGAAGATATGATTTCATCAGGGGTATGGCCTGAAAGTACTTTTATCAATAAAGAAACAATTCCTTTAACAATTACCGCATCACTTTCTCCCTGATAGATAATGTTTCCATCTATCAGATCGGCTTGTAACCAAACCCGACTTTGGCATCCCTCTATCAGATTGTTATTCGTTTTATATTTCGGATCGAGTGGAGAAAGGGAGTTCCCTAATTCAATGAGCAGGGCATATTTGTCCATCCAGTCATCAAATACGGAAAAATCGTCAATAATTTCGTCTTGTATTTTGTTGATAGTTTTCATTATTCTTTTTCATGATAAAGAACATACAGTAAGGTTTGTCCGACTGCCTGCATGGTTTCTTTACTTATATTACTCATGTTGTCGTTTTGTGTGTGCCAATATGCTCCAAAATTGTGATCCGTATTAGGATCATAATGTATGATATCAATACATGGGAAATTACGGTATTTCATTACATGTACATGGTCATCTTCAACACCTCCTCCATCAGCATCGACAAAAAACTGTCCGTATCCGCATATTTGTCCGGCTTCCCAAACTTTCTTAATGATTCCGGGTGCCATTTGTTTAGAATAGAGTTCCTTGTAAAACTGAGCTCCTGGAGCGCTTACCATATCTAATAAAATACCATATTTAGCAGTATAATTTTTTGCATTTCTAGCCCAGAACTCAGATCCGAGACACCAACCTCCCATGTGTTGATTTTTTTCATCAAAATCAGGAGCTCCCCAGTCTTCCGCATCAAAGAATATGATATCGATTCCGATTGCCGGTTGTCGGATGCCTATTTGGCGGGCAATTTCGAGCAGGACAGCACAAGCTCCGGCTCCATCGTTCGCTCCATCGATCGGTTTTCTATAATTTTCAGGGTTTGGATCCTGGTCGGAGAACGGGCGTGTGTCCCAATGTGCAAACAGCAGGACTCTGTTCTTATTTTCCGGTTTAAAAGAGCCTATGATATTTTTTGCTCTCAGCTCAATTCCATCGTATGTTTTCAGATTAGCATTCTGCTCTTGAACAGTTGCTCCGAATGATTTCAGTTTGGCGACAAGGTAGTTGCCACAATCTACATGCGGTTGTGTATTAGGCACTCTTGGTCCAAAAGCAACTTGTTCGGCAGTGTAGTTGTATGCACTATCGGCGCTGAAAGTCGGTACATTGACTATGGATTCTTCTTTTTTAGAAGGCCTGTTTGTTTGTCCACAAGCTGTGAGCGCAACAATTGTTACCAGCATAAATATAAAATAACGATACATAATCATACTTTTTAGGCAACTAAGGTATTAAATAAATTTCAAATATACATTTTGATCTTCTACATTCAAATGAGCTTTCCCGTTTTCAATCATAGGATAGTTTGTATCTACATGACCTACAGGGAAATTGAAGCAGACAGGATAATGATATTCTTCAACAAGCTGAAATATTGAGTCATAAATTGTGCAATTCATTTTCGGATCATCATCACATCCTGCAAACTGTCCGATAATCAGACCGGAAATTTTTTCCAAAACACCTCCGAGTTTCAGGTTTTGCATCATCCGGTCAATGTGGTAGGCTTGTTCATTGATGTCTTCGATAAACAAGATAGTATTTTCGGCCTGGAGATCGTAGGGAGTTCCCCGCAATCCTGCCAATACCGACAGATTACCTCCCCGGACATATCCGGTACAGTTTCCCAGGATGTTTAGCGCATGTTTCTCAATGATGTATTCCGGTTTTTCTCCGAAAATAGTTTGTTTTAAGAACACGGAAGAAACGTCAGTTCCATCTTCTTGTGCCAAATGAGACGACATCGGGGCATGCAGACTGCAGATTCCAGTATTGGAAATAAGCGAGTGCAAAGCAGTAATATCACTATATCCGATAAGCCATTTCGGGTTTTCTTTGAATTTTTCGAGAGAAATCCGGTCCAGAATACCGGCAATACCATATCCTCCGCGTGCAAAAAAAACAGCTTGGATCTCAGAGCTATCCAAACTGTTTTGTAAATCGTAAAGACGTTCTGATTCTGTACCAGCAAAACGTCCGTATTTTTTGAAAAGATGTTCGCCTAATGTCACTTTTAATCCCCAGGATTCGAATATTTTTTGAGCTTTTTCAACATATTCAGGCTCAACTACTCCTGCAGGAGCAATAATGGATATTCGGTCACCGGGTTTCAATGCGTTCGGGCAGAACATATTGAAAATTTGTTATATGTTAAGTAAAGTCTTAATTTTAGGAGTAACAAACGAATTCATTTCCTCTCTCGTTTGTGGATCTACGAAAAAGTAATAACTCGTAAAGCAATATTCTCCTAAGATATTATCAATATTTTCTTTAGCAAAGCTAACCATCATAGCCGTATTTTCTTTTGCCAGAGATGAAAGAGCTTCTCTCATGGCAGTTTCGTCTTCCGGAGTAGAAGTTCCTGCTTCTTGTTTTTTAGTATATTCGGCAATGATTTCCTGACCTTTTTTTCTGTTTGCCATGAATTTGCCATTGAATACCTCTAGTTTATCATTAAGAGGAGTTCCTCCGATTTTTACAATATTATCTACAATTTCAATTTTGATATTTCCTTTTTCGGCAACATAAACAAATGGTACAAAAGTTGTTGTGTCCGTTGAATATACGTTTTTTATAACAACAGAGTCGATAGTCCCATTGAGAGAAAATTTTCCATTTTCGATCAATAAAGTATCAGTTGCCACAATTTGGCTGTTTGCTGTTTGTTGTACAATTATTTTTCGATTATTATAATTAGGATCATCAGTGGACCCTTCTAATGTATAGTTGTCTTTCTTGGAACATGAGCAAAAAGCAATGACAGCAAGTGTCAGGAAAAAAATTTTCTTCATAAAATCAAATGATTATGTTAATGTTAAACGGCTGCAAAGATAGTCATAAAAATGGAAATATCACACTTTTTTAAAGTTTTGTACGTAAGTACTCCATCCGGATTCCGGCTTTCTTTTTTTCTTTTTCAAGCCGCTGAATGTCAGATAGAACGATGGAAAAATCATAAGTTTTGATCAATGATTTTTTATCTCCTTCCGAAATGATAAAACTATACGGTTTTCCTCCCAGAAGATTGGCTTTCAGACTTGCTTTGCTATTATTATAAATGAACAGGATTACTGCATTGTCTTTTCCTTTCTGATAAGTAACAACCTCTGTTGTCATTCCTAAGTCCTGGAAAGAGAAATTAACGCCTCCATCTTTAGGAATTACTGCTGTTTCTGCATAAGATTGGTCTGGGGCAGAAACTTTCAATTGGTTATGTTTGATTTGGGCTCCTCCATGGTAAACGCTGGCAATATACATTTCGCCGAGTTCATTAACCCCCGATCGGATATAACTTCGTCCCAGGTTACGTTCCAGCACTTGTTGCTTGTCTAGATATTTACCCAAATCATCGTATTTCGGATCTTTTTCAAAAAGGAATAACTGCTTCATAGAATCCGCCTGGGCTGTTTTAACAACCAGCATACTGTCACAGTAACAGATGTTACGTTCCAATTCCTTTATTTCTATTTGTCGCATAATTTGAAGGCCTTCTTTCAGAGCGCTTATTTCGTTTGGAAAGTTGACTTTCAGGCTGTCGAGACTATGTTTGGCAGCTTCAAATTGATCGTTCTCGGATAAAATGCGAGCTCTTTCAAGGTTTTCATGAGCCAGTTTTTTGTCATTATTACAAGCTGTGAGTAATAAAAATACAATAAAAATAAAAGATATTCTGTTCATTATAATTGAATTAAACTTTGACAAAAATACGAAAAACCTGCAAACGATCTATATTTAGATAGAACATAAATCACTCATTTCAATTTTATCTTGTAACTTTGTACCCTTGTAACTATACAAATTGAATGGAAATTGACCAATCAGAAATATTAAAAAAACTTCAGGGCAAAGTATTTGAAACTGTTTCGGAAGCTTCCGATGAATTAGGGTTAGAGTCCTATGTCATAGGAGGATATGTCCGGGATATATTCTTGAACCGACCATCAAAAGATATCGATGTTGTTTGTGTTGGGAGTGGAATTGAATTAGCAAAAAATGTAGCTTCCCGATTTGGGAAAAAGACTCATCTTTCTGTATTTAAAACCTATGGAACGGCTCAAGTGAAATTGGGAGATATAGAAGTTGAATTTGTGGGAGCCAGAAAAGAATCTTATAGTCCTGATTCTCGAAATCCGGTTGTAGAAGATGGTAGCTTGCAGGATGATCAAAACAGGAGAGACTTCACTATCAATGCTTTAGCCTTATGTTTGAATAAAAAACGCTTTGGAGAGCTTGTCGATCCTTTTGGAGGATTAAAGGATATGGATGACCTGAGAATTCGGACTCCGTTGGATCCTGATATTACGTTTAGCGACGATCCTTTGCGAATGATGCGCGCAGTACGTTTTGCAACTCAATTGGGTTTTTTTATTGATCCGGAAACTTTCGAAGCAATAGAAAGGAATGCTTATCGTATAGAAATTGTGTCCAAAGAACGTATCGTCGATGAACTGAACAAAATAATGCTTTCTCCTTGTCCTTCAATTGGTTTTGAATTGATGGAAAAAACAGGTTTGTTGGAATTGATTTTGCCGGAACTTGTAGCGTTGAAAGGAATTGAAACCAGAGAAGGTGTCGGGCATAAAGATAATTTTAGCCATACATTGAAAGTCTTGGATAACCTGGCAATGACTACTTCCGATTTATGGTTGCGATGGGCTGCCATTTTTCATGACATAGCTAAGCCTGCAACCAAACGCTTTGATCCAAAGCTTGGATGGACTTTCCACAATCACAATTACATAGGGCTAAAAATGCTTCCGGGGATTTTTCGGAGAATGAAATTTCCTATGAATGATAAATTGAAGTATGTTCAGAAAATGGTATCTCTTCACATGCGGCCAATAGTCCTGGCTGATGATGAGGTTACGGATTCTGCTGTCCGGCGTTTGCTCTTTGAAGCAGGAGATGACATCGACGATCTGATGTTGTTATGTGAAGCTGATATTACTTCAAAAAATCCTGAGAAAGTGAAACGTTTTCTTCGTAATTTCCGCTTAGTCCGTGAAAAACTGAAAGAAATTGAAGAAAAAGATCGATTGAGAAATTTTCAGCCACCGATCGATGGAGAAGAAATTATGAAAAGATTTAATTTACCTCCAGGAAGGATTGTCGGAGAACTGAAAATTGCTATTAAAGATGCTATTTTAGACGGAGTTATCCCCAATGAATACGATGCGGCAAATCAATTCTTGATGGACAAAGCGAAAGAAATAGGTATATTATAACAATACAAAGCTATAATAAGCGTTTGAATATTTAATTTTGTTTTTTTATCTTTGCCGCGAATTAGGCTGAAAATAAGTCGATTAATTGTAAATAAATCCCAAAAAATATGAAGAATTATAAACTGGTTAATAACATTTTCGGGTGGTTAGTATTTCTGATCGCAGCGATTGTATATTTGATGACAGTAGAACCAACTGCCAGCTTCTGGGACTGTGGAGAATTCATCTCTTCTGCCTACAAACTGGAAGTGGGTCACCCCCCCGGAAACCCAATATTTATGATGGTAGCAAACTTGTTTACCCATCTTGCATCCGATACAAGTCAGGTTCCGTTGATGGTAAACTGTATGTCTGCTATTTTCAGCGCATTAACTATTTTATTTTTATTTTGGACGATTACGCATCTGGTACGGAAAATCACATTGAAAGACAACGGATCGCCTTCTTTAGCTCAAACGATAATTATTATAGGCTCAGGTTTGGTAGGGGCTTTGGCATATACTTTCTCTGATACATTCTGGTTCTCGGCAGTTGAAGGTGAGGTCTATGCATTTTCATCGCTGATGACGGCATTGGTTTTCTGGCTGATTCTGAAATGGGAAGATGTCGCCGACCAACCTCATGCGGATAGATGGTTAATCCTGATCGCTTATCTGATGGGATTGTCTATCGCGGTCCACTTGCTGAACCTCCTTTGCATCCCAGCTATCGTTTTAGTTTATTATTTCAAGAAAAAAGAAAATCCTACGCTTAAAGGTGCTTTTTTAGCACTCCTTCTTTCGTTTGGAATTGTTATAGCGATTCTTTATGGTTTGATACAGGGTTTGGTGGAAGTCGCCGGAATATTTGAATTACTTTTCGTGAATGTACTGGGTATGCCTTATAACAGTGGTGTTATTGCGTATGTTATCTTAGTGGCCGGAGTTCTGATATTTAGTATCCTGGAAACCATGCGTGAAAAGCAAAACCCATTGATAGTAAAAATTTCATTTATATTATCAATTATTTTGTTAGGAATTCCGTTTATCGGTAATGGCTATTGGTTGGGAGCTTTCATCATTGCAGCTTTGACCATATTTATGTTTACCTATAAGAAAATTAATTCTACTGCACTTAACACAATATTAATTAGTTTGTTTGTAATTACGATCGGGTATTCATCGTATGCATTGATTATGATCCGTTCAGCAGCAAACACTCCAATGGATCAGAATTCTCCCGAAGATATTTTCACATTGAGAACTTATCTGTCACGTGAACAATACGGAGATACTCCGTTAATTTATGGAAAGACTTATGTTTCTGATGTGCAGAGAACTCCTACAAAAAATGGAGATTGTGTTCCGGAAGAGATTGTTGAAGGTCCGATCTGGGTGAGAGTCGCAAAGAAAAGTGATTCCGAAAAAGACCGTTATTTTATATCCGGTTACAAAACAAGATACAAAATGGTGGATGAATTGAATATGCTGTTCCCTCGTATGTATAGTGAAGAGCCGCGTCATGTTGAAGCTTATAAGGATTGGGTTAACATAAAGGGGAAAAAGGTTACTTTCCCGTATTGTGGCGAAACGAGAATGGAAACGATGCCTACTTTTGGGGAAAATCTAAAATTCTTCTTCTCATACCAGGTAAATTTCATGTATTGGCGTTATTTTATGTGGAATTTTTCCGGACGTCAGAACGATATACAGGGAAATGGTGAGATCAGTAATGGTAACTGGATTACCGGTATTAAGTTTATCGATGAAAAATTGGTTGGTCCTCAGGATAATATGCCTGATGATATTGCAAATAACAGGGGGCATAATAAATATTATATGCTGCCTTTGTTGCTCGGAATATT
>JAVBUX010000151.1:0-11467 GCA_031554915.1 Bacteroidales bacterium
ACAATGAAAAAAATTGATTTCAACTTATCGGATTATGCTAAACGTCATCACGGAGGCTATTTAGGTACTGTATCCCGCGAACGGCAAAACAACGGACAACAATGAGAAAAGTAATCGGCATCGGTGAAACTATTTACGACATTATTTTCAAAAATAACCAGCCATTCAAAGCCGTCCCGGGAGGATCTGTATTCAATTGTATGGTGTCACTGGGAAGACTGAATGTTCCTGCACTTTTCATCAGTGAAGCCGGAGAAGACAAAATCGGGAATATTATCAAAAAATTCATGGAAGAAAATAATCTTTCAACTGAATATATAGACTTTTTTCACTATGGCAGTTCTCCTGTAGCTCTTGCATTCCTGAATGAGACCCAAGATGCCGAATATACCTTTTACCGCAATTTCCCGGAAAAACGACTTGACATTGACCTTCCTCCCATACAATTCGATGACATCCTTGTTTTCGGCTCTTATTTTGCATTAAATCCTCTACTAAGGGACAAGGTGACGGAACTGACCAGTAATGCGCGTGATAAGGCTATAGTTTATTACGATATCAATTTCAGGCAAGCACATGCTTACGAACGAAATAAATTAATGCCAGCTTTTCTTGAGAATTTTGAAAATTCGACAATTATTCGTTGTTCCGACGAAGATTTAGAAACATTATACCCGGGAGAAAGTATTGAATCCATTTATAAAGACAGACTTTCATTTTATTGTAAAAATTTCATCGTCACAAAAGGGAAAAATGGAGTATATCTGAAAACTGCTTCTATCGAGAAATCTTATTTGGTAGAATCTCTTGAACCAATAAGTACTATCGGAGCCGGCGACAACTTCAATGCCGGAATTATATACGGATTAATAAAATATGGATACACAAAAAACGAAATTAACAATCTGAAAGAAGACGATTGGGATAAACTTATTGCCTTGGGAACAAAATTTGCAGCTGAAGTTTGTATGTCTTCAGATAATTATATTTCCGGGAAATAAACGTTTTATTAAAACTATATATATAAATTCACTCAAAATACTGTATATTTGCGACTTAATATTATTAATTCAAAAATGAGTACCGAAACAACCTACTACAACTTAACTGCTACCCAGGTAGCTGAGAAATTACAAACCTCCCTTGAAAACGGATTGAGTAAAGACGAAGCCCGGAAAAGGCTTGAAATTTACGGTCACAACGAGTTTGAAAAAAAGAAAAAGAAAGGAATCTTTTATAAGTTTTTACTACAATTTAAAAGCTTCATGATCATTGTGCTCATCGTAGCTGCCATTATCTCCGGAATTGTAGGTTGCATGCAAGATGAAGGGTTTACCGATGCCCTCATTATTTTATTCATTGTCATTCTGAACGCTCTCATCGGAACTATCCAGGAGGCAAAAGCCGAGCAATCGCTCGAAGCCCTTGAAAAGATGTCGGCGCCACATTGTAAAGTCATCCGCGACGGACAAGTGGAAGTGATAGAATCGAAAGAATTAGTTCCGGGCGACCTGGTTGTTCTAGATACGGGAGATGCCATTCCCGCAGATCTTCGGCTCATTGAAGCCATTAACCTGAAAGTTCAGGACGCTGCGTTGACAGGAGAATCTGTGCCCGAAGAAAAATTTACCGAAGCTATAGAAGAAGAAAATACTCCTCTCGGAGATCGAGACAATCTCGGATTTTCTTCAAGTACAGTCACTTATGGTCGAGGAAAAGGTATTGTAATCGAAACCGGAATGAATACTGAAGTTGGTAAAATAGCCGCCATGATTCAATCTGTACCAGAAACACAGACTCCATTACAGGAAAAACTGGACAAACTCGGCAAATTCCTGGGTATTGGAGCTTTAGTTATTTGCATCCTCCTATTTATTGTTGGAATACTGTATGGAAAAGATATCATGACAATGTTTATGACAGCCGTCAGTCTTGCCGCTGCAGCTATTCCTGAAGGACTTCCAGCAGTTTCAACGATCGTCCTGGCTGTCGGAGTACAACGCTTGGTTAAGAAAAATGCCATTGTAAGAACTCTTCCGGCTGTGGAAACTCTTGGAAGTACAACTGTAATTTGTTCTGACAAGACCGGAACGCTGACCCAAAATCGCATGACCGTCATTAAAATCTTTGTTAACGGAAAAACAATGGACATTGTACGGGAAATCGGAGAAAAAAATTATGAAGTTGAAACACTTCTAAAAGCATCCATTCTGGCAAATGATGCTAAATTAAGCATGGATGGAGACTCATGGAAAACAACAGGTGACCCTACAGAAACCGCACTTATCGATGTTGGGATTAAATATCAATTAATTAAAAACAACCTAGATAGTACATTTCCCAGGGTTGCTGAAATACCTTTTGATTCGGAACGGAAAATGATGACTACTATCAATAATGACCTGAACGATAGATTGATCGTTCACACTAAAGGTGGCCTGGACGAAGTCTTAAGTTGTTGTAGTCATATACTCCTTAATGGAGAAATTGTAACATTAAGTGAAGAACTTAAAACGGAGATTAGGGAAGCCAATATTGAAATGGCGGGAAAAGCCCTACGGGTACTAGCCACAGCATTAAAAGAAATTCCGGAGTTGCCTGAAAAAATAGAACCGGCAACTATTGAGAATAATCTTGTTTTCATTGGAATGTTGGGTATGATCGACCCTCCACGCGAAGAAGTGAAAGATGCCGTAGAAAAATGCCGGACAGCCGGAATCAAGCCGGTAATGATCACCGGCGACCATAAAGTAACGGCGCAGGCTATTGCCTTGGATCTAGGAATTATGAAGCCGGGAGAAGCATCACGTACAGGGGCTGATGTGGAAAAAATGAGTGACGATGAATTACTCAAAAACGTTCAGTCTATTGCAGTTTATGCCCGTGTATCGCCTGAACACAAAGTTCGTATCGTAAGTGCTTTCCAACGCTCAGGAAATATAGTCGCAATGACCGGAGACGGAGTTAACGATGCCCCTGCCCTTAAATTGGCAGACATCGGTTGTGCGATGGGTATTACAGGTACGGACGTGTCAAAAGAAGCTGCCGATATTGTCTTGACTGACGATAATTTTGCAACTATTGTCACGGCTGTAGAAGAAGGACGACGTATCTACAATAATATTCTGAAAGCGATTCAATTCATGCTTTCAACTAATATCGGGGAGATTGTTGTATTGTTTATCGCCGTACTGGCAAATTGGATTTCTCCATTATTACCAATACATATTCTTTGGATTAATTTAGTAACTGATAGTCTTCCGGCTCTTTCTTTGAGTGTTGATCCGGCAGATAAAGACATCATGCAACAAAAACCGGTCGATTCCAATCAAGGGATTATGAATAAAGTATTTGCAACCCGTATTTTCTTGCAGGGGACCATGATTGGATTACTTTCTTTAACAGCTTATGCTATAGGGATGTACACTTCCAATGACGTTCAAGGACTTGGATTTATGGAATTCATAAAGCAAATGTCGAATTTGCCTCATTTTGCTGCTGCTCAGACCATGACATTTGCTGTCCTGGCCCTCTCACAAATGACCCATGTCTTCAATGTTCGCTCAAATTATAACTCCGCATTCAAAGGATTCTTCTCCAATAAATTGTTATTAGGAGCAATCTTTCTGGTGGTTGTACTCATGTTAATCGTTCTTGAGGTTCCTGCTTTGCATAGTATATTTAAGATTACCAAATTAACCGGAGAACAATGGATGTGGGTTACAGGTCTATCATTCGCCCCTATTTTAATTATGGAAACTGTCAAAGGAATTGGACGCTTAATCAAAAAAAATAAGCAATAGAATGAAACTAAAATATTTTCTTTTTGCACTGACAGCTATTGCTTTATCATCTTGCGTTGGAAAACCAATTGATGAAAATGTTTCCCAATATTATAAAAAGGGTTGGGGAGTTGTCTATTTCACAGATAAGCCGGCAAAAACCATGGGTGTTTATGCAAAAAAAGTCAAAGGAGCCGATACAAAAACGTTTGTTCCTCTAGCTGAATTTGTAGCAAAAGACAAAAAAACAGTTTACTATCAGGATATTCCACAACCACATATAGATGTAGAAAGCTTCCAGGTCAAAGAAGATGGGACCATGAGAGATAAAGACCACATATATTTCCCGGCATTAGAAGATGCAAGTTATAAATTAAAAATATTGTATAATGTGGACTTGGAGAGTTATGGAAGTTACAAAGGTCACATCGGATGGGGTTATGATAAAAATAATGTATATCAAGGATATAGCAAACCTGTCGAAGCAGATCAAGCATCTTTCACATTCCTGTCAGAGAATTTTATGAAAGATAAAGACTTTATTTATAACACTTATTTCACAGATTGAAAAAAATTACAAATAAAGACCGACAGTCTGGTTGTTTTGGGAAAATCGTATGTCCGGAATAAAGACCTGGTGTATTTCTTTGATTTCAACAAAACGAATGACTTTGCATCTATTCCGTTCCATTCGGCAGATAGTATTACCGTCTTAGATGACCCATTTATCATCATTAATAATAAAGTTTATGATAACGGCCAATTACTGAATGATGGAAATGCTGATGCTACTACCTTCAGAATCTTGGATGGGTATTGTAGTCGTGACACCAGCCATATTTTCTACTCAGGAAAATCAATTTCAGCTGATGTAAAGAGCTTTGAGCTTTTACAGGAAGGGTTTGCCAAAGATCAATATTCTGTCTATTATCTAGGGCATAAACTCAATAATGTGGACGTTCAATCATTCAAAATTATAAATTCGTTATACTTTCTGGATAAAAGTCATGTTTACTTCATACATTCAGTTCCGACGGATAAAAGGGAGTTTTTCATAATTATTGAAGGTGCTAACCCGAAAACATTCTATTATGATTCCAGTAAAGATGAGCTTTATGGTGCTGATGATAAAAATGAATTTTACAATGGAGGCGTAATTGTTAAAAATCCATAATTGATGTGGCAAAAAGTGGCTTTAAACGGAATTTTCTTGTTTTGAAATAGCTTTTTTTATAGATTATTAACTTGAGTTAAATTTATTTTTGTTTTTTTAAACTTTCTTGGACTAGTGTTTGTTATAAGTTATAGAGACATATATAACATTATTACATACTATCATGGGAAAGTTTATTATCGCCAAGCGTAAGAATGGCGAGTTTCAGTTTGATTTAAAAGCGGGAAATGGACTAATAATTTTAACAGGGGAAGGATTTTCTAGTAAGAACGAATGTTTGAATGGGATTGAATCTGTAAGAAGAAATTCAATGGATGAGTCTAAATTTGAAAAACAAACTTCACCTAATGGTCAATTTTACTTTAACCTAAGAGCAAAAAATGGCCAAATAATAGGTTCCAGCTTAATGTACGAAACAGAGCATTCTGTTAAAAACGGAATTATATCCGTTGAAATGAATGCACCAGATGCCGACGTTGAAGAAGAATTAGGCTAAAGTCTAATAACAATCGAGGCAGCCCCCCTTTAGTTTTTTTCTAAAAGGGGGCTGTTTTACTTTATTCGATGAAGCTTTTCATCATTAATTTATTCATATACAACTGATAAGCGATAAATAGAAGTATAAAAAATGGGAAAAGTGAAATAATTGACAATAACTCCAGAAGAATACTTAAAAAACCAAAAACAATTATTCCTATAGATAAGCCTTTCACTAACTTTGAATCAGGGGAGCGTTTAAAACTATAAATACAATTGATTGGAATAATCGAGAAAAGGGCCATTAACGCAGGTAAAATAAATATTTCTGAATGGAATATCCAAAAGCAGGCATAAAGAAGTATAGAAGATAACAATAAAACTCCTACCCAATTAGAACATTGAATTTGGTCTTTACTCAAGGCGTATTTGCCGTAAGGATTCAATCGTAGTAACAAATTAGATAGCGGAATAATTATCCAGGAAAGGAGAATAAACAAGAATAATAACAATGAAATTGTATTAAAAATCGGAGCTAAATCCGGAGATTTTGCAGCTATGGATGATGAAATATTCCTGATAACAACAATTCCAATAATCAAGGCCCACTGTACGCCATTTCCCTGCCTTCCTATCCAGTCAAAAAGCACATAAAACCATCGATAGATAAAAAATCGTGATTTTAAAGCCTCAACAAGACCGGATTTTGCATAACCACTACCTGGATTTATCCTCAAAGCTTCCCGGAACAATTCCATGGCCTCTTTGGAGCTTCCTCTTTGCAGAGCAATAAATCCCTGGCTTGCATAAGTAAAGCTATCATTAGGATTCGATTGTAACGCATCTTTAATCGTTTCATTGGCCTCTTCCACCCTATTGAGCTTTGCCAGGGAAAGAGACCGGATATTCAGGCATACTGATTCTTCCGGATTATGTGCCAAGCCCTCATTTGCCGCATCTAAGGCCTTCTCGTACTTTTGATCTTCATACAAAAGAGCCGATTTAATACTCCAAAGATAAGAATCGTCCGGGTCCAAAGAAATTGCATGTTCAATATTACGAAAAGCTTCATTGATTTGTTTAGCATGCCACAAAACATTAGCCTTGTGAGCATAATAAAGTGCAAGTTCGGGGAATAACCCAATCGCCTCGTCAATATAACGCAAAGCCTCTTTGTAATCGCCTTGCACATAGCGACATTCCGAAAGTAAATATTTTATATGATCGGAATCCGGCATACTACTATATACCGAAAATAAAATCTTTTCAGCTTCAGAAGGCCTTCCCTGTGAAATTAATAACTCAGCTCTTTGAATTGCTAAATAGTCCATTATCTATTTTTTTATGTTCAAATATTTGAGAATATCATCATACAATCCGGAATCATTCGCATATAGAGCATAGTTACGGGCTTTGACAAACCATTCCTGTGTACTTGGTGTATGTTTTTTAATTGCTTTTAAAATATCATTAGTAGAAAGAGGTGCCGGAATTCCTGTTTTCAGGGCTTCTTCCAATTTATCTTCGATGGCAATATCAATTGCAGCCTGCAAATCGGCACCAGAAAACTTATCGCTCGCTTTAGATAATGAATCGTATGCTATTTTTTCCAAAGGTTTCCCATTCAAATGAATTTTCAAGATCTCTTCTCTGCTTTTGGCATCCGGAGGACTAACAAAAATGATTCTGTCAAAGCGTCCGGGACGGCGGAATGCCTCATCCAAATGCCAGGGGGCATTAGTTGCTCCCAATATCAAAATTCCTTCATTATTCGAAGTTATCCCATCCAATTCGGATAAGAACTGATTGATTAGCTGTTTGCCGGCAGACTGTCGCATATCGCTTCTATTGGCTCCCAAAGCATCTATTTCATCGAAGAAAAGGACACAGGGTTTGTTTCTGCGGGCAGTCTCAAAAATCTGATGCAGATTCTTTTCACTATTTCCCATCCACATATCCAAAATATCATTGATACCGACAGAGATAAATTTAGAATCTATCTGCCCTGCAGTAGCTTTAGCCAAATGTGTTTTTCCACAACCAGGAGGCCCATAAAGCAAGATTCCTCCTCCAATTTTTTTACCATAAGCAGCATATAAATCCGGATATTTCAGAGGAGTTATGATTTTCAACTCAATTTCTTTTTTCACGTGTTCCATTCCCCCTACACTGGCAAAAGTAACGGAAGGATTTTCAATAAATACTGAGTCATCCTCAAACTCTTCAGATTCGGATACACTATTGCTCAGTCTCAATATAGGATCGATATCCTCATCAGTGAACAAAGGGTCTATAATCAATACTCTCTGATAAATTTTTATCGCTTTTTCAATATTTTTTTCATGAATAAGCAATCGAGTATATAAAATAAGTGCCTCCAGATTACTTTCATTCATCGAAATGAGATTTTCAACAACCACAATCGCAGTCGAATACCTACCCGCTTTATAATAACAATCAACCATTGAAAGCAGAATATCCTGGCTATCCGGCGTCTTTTTCAATATTTCTTTATACTCAATGATTGCTTCATCATATAGCCCGGCATTTTTTAATTATGAAGCCAACATCCTACGTAAAGAGAGATTATCAGGAGAATACAGTAATGCATCCCTTAAATCACGAATTCGACTTGTATCCATCTTTAGAAAATTTCTATTATAATATAATTGAACATACAAAGATAATTAATACTAAAAATATTCACGTACATTTGCAGTTATAAAACAATAATATGGCAACTATTCAAATAAAAGATACTGATACGATTCACAATGCCGCTCGTGAATTTATTGCACAAATAGATGAAAACACGATTTTCGCATTCAATGGAAAAATGGGAGCCGGGAAAACGACTTTCATCAAAGCAATCTGTGAAGAACTGGGAGTAACAGATGTGATAAACAGTCCGACCTTTGCTATCATCAACGAATACAGATCAGACACAACAGCCGAACTGATTTATCATTTCGACTTTTATCGTATCAATAGCATACAAGAAGCCTATAACATAGGAGTAGAGGACTATTTCGAAAACGGAGCTCTCTGTTTTATCGAGTGGCCCGAAAAAATAGAAGAGCTCCTACCTGAAAATTCCGTATTTGTTACTATCGAAGAACAGGAAGACGGCTCTCGGATCGTTACTTTATAACTTCAACCCAAGAAGCTTTCGTGCGTCCTTGTGTTTGTGTGTCATACATCGCCTCACATTGTACCGCAGGAAGAATGTATTTACCTACATAAGCCGCATTCAGCCTTACTTTGAAGACTTTCGATTCACTTCTCCTCAAATCAAAATAAGTGAAAATACGATCGTCCCGAATATCCTTGAAAATATAATTTTCCCTGGCTGAACTTTCTCCATCTCCCGACATCATCCGTTCATTAAAAATCTCCCATCCTGAAGGAATGATCTGAGTCAATGCAAGATCTGTATAATCATTTATGCCACTGATATTTACAACTTTTATTCTCGCCATAAAATCAGCACCCTGCTTCATTGATGCAACATCAACAGGAGACCCATTCATATCAGTGTAACTCACTTCTAAGAGCAAATTATTGGATATCATGGATAATGTATCATCAAGAGGCTTAGATTTTGAGGTCAGGCTGACATACAAATTACCCTTACTGATATTTTTCAATTTAACAGTACCTGAAATTTTATCTGCAGGAATATCTTTCTGGAAGACAGCTTTTGCCGTTTTCAGCGGAGTTTGGGGTTTTCCGTTCAATGTCCAAGTTGCTTCAATCATGCCTTTACCCATTTTATTCGCAAACTGTCCCATAGCCAACAATGAATAAGCTGTGGACTGCGTGCTGAAATACGATTCGGACGATAGATTTTTTGAGATTCGTTTTGCCTGTTCCAGTGCCTTTGGCATATTGTCCATCAGGACTAATGTTTCCAAAATCATAGCCTCATCCCGGAAAGGAGATCCATAAGATGCATTACTTGATGAATACGGATTAACGTATGCTTCAACATTAAATATCAAATTATTGGCAACATCTTTCTTTCCATCCAAAGCATAAGCTGCAGCCAAGCGCCAACGGGCCTGTTGTGACAATCCCTGCAATTCTTTCAAGCGGTTCATAGCCCCACGCTCAGGAGCGCCGGCCAAAACCAAAGAATACAAGCGATAAGCCTGCTGAAGGTCTTCCTGACTATACAAATAACGCGATTGACTACGATCAACTTCATATTGCCAATTGGCAGCGATACTTCTTTGTGAAGATTTCCAACGATTCAAGACCTGTTCATTCACATCATAACCTTTTTTGCGAGCTTCAATGAGAAAATGACCTACATACGAATTAATCCATGGGTAGAACGATGTTTGTCCCGGCCAGTAAGCAAAGCCTCCACTTTGTAACTGACGCCCGTAAAGTTGGCGGATCGCTTCCCGCACATTCTTTCCAATTCTCTCTTTCTCTTTGTCATCCAGATCTTTAAACTGATCGATATATAAAAGTGGAAATGCTTTAGAAACCAATTGTTCTGAACAACAGTGTTGATAATCATTCAAATAATCAAAACGACGGTTGATATCCACAGATGGAATACGTGAAACCTCCAGTTTTACCCAGTTTTCATTCGAATAGCCTTTCAAATCATACGAAAAGACGGATTCTTGCCCTGCAGGAATCAATCGAGCTGTTTCCTCTATCACGGGCGGATTAGGATTTCTTACCTGAATTTCGATTGTTTCGGTAGCCGATTCTCCATTTCCGGTAGCAGTTACTTTAATTCGTTCCACTCCCGTTTGAGCTCCCACTTTAAGTGAAAAATAGACCATTCCATCGCCAATTCTCGAGAATTTGATCAACTTCGAAGGAGTATCTTTCAATTTCGACAAACCGGATGTTTCGACTTTTACCATAACATCTTTCACAGAATTTTCCATTGCAAAGACATTCACAGGTAATACAATTTCCTCTCCCACACTCATCACACGGGGCAAAGTAGGCAGGATCATCAAAGGATTCTTCACAGGGACTGTTTTCTCAGCATTTCCATAAGCACCGGATTGTTCTGCAACAACCATTGCCCGCACTGAACCTATATAAGGAGGAAGTTTCAATTTATGAGTTCCTGTTTCTCCTTTTTTAATTGCAAACGGGCCGATAAACTTAACGACCGGCTTGAAACGATTGGCTTTTTCATTAACCGGTTTCAAAGCCTCATCACCACCAATACTAAACAATGATGAAAATTTACCTCCGAATGCACCGATTACATAGTCGTACATATCCCAGGTCCGGATACCCAAAGCTTCACGGGAATAAAATTCGTTCCATGGATCTGGAGTTTTGAAAGCAGTAAGATCCAGAAGTCCCTCGTCCACAATCGCTAATGTATATGTCATTGGGCGACCCGATTTTTCTTTCACATTTACAACAAATTCTTTTTCAGGACGCAAAGTTCCCGGCATTTCAATAACCGGATATAACGTAGAATTTTTATTTGTAACCATCACAGGAACAACACCATACAGCCGAATTGGCATGTCATTTATCGTTTGCGCGTGAGGTTGCAGGAGACTCACATGAACATAAAAATTAGGAGCCATCTCTTCCGTTACCTTGAACTTATATTTAGTATCTTCTTTATCTGCCACATTTACCCATTCCCGGATAATGATCGATGTTCCGTTCTCCAACGCAACCAAAGCCCGTCCTTTCGAAGCTCCCGGAATGATTACAGTAACCTCCTCTCCCACCTCATAGTTTTTCTTATCAGTAGAAAATGATAACATGGTTACCCCACTTGGATCTGTTTTTTCAGAACGGCCTCTCCAAGAAGGCCAATCGACATACACAATCTGCCCTGTAGCATGTCCACTTTCCCGGTCTTTTACATAGACCAAATATCGTCCCCATTCTGGATAATTAATCCTGAATTTGATTTTAGCTTTTCCGCCTCTGGTAGAGATGTCTCCCGATAAAACCGGCTCTTTTGAACTACCATTTATGTATGCATCCAGAGATTCATTACTATTTTCCCACCACCAGCTCCAGCCGATTTTAT
>JAVBUX010000280.1:0-2533 GCA_031554915.1 Bacteroidales bacterium
ACAGACTTATTAAATGAACGATTGAAGAGCTTTGAATTAGTTTGTCTCGAGGCAGAAGAGGAACGTCAATTAGATATGAAAAATTTGGAATTCAGAAATTTGTTGAATGAATATCGCGATGGTATTCTACTATACAATATTATGAATAATGAAGTTTGGGAAAAAGCAAACCAGGATTCAACAGGAATTAAGACGTTTTTTGATCAGCATAAAAATGAATATGCATGGGAAGTGCCTCATTATAAGGGATGTGTAGTCCTGTGTAAAGATGATAAGGTAAAGAAGAAAATGCAGAAAGAGGTCTCAAAGATGACTTCGGATGAGGCTGCTGATTTCTTAATGAGGAATTATATCGTAGGGGATGTTTCTTATGTGGAAGTGGAAAAAGGTCTTTTTGTTAAAGGAGATAACCCATTTGTGGATGAGGCTGTATTTAAAACAGGAAAAGCCGAGTGTCCCAAAGATTATTCAGCTTTCTTTGTCTTGGGAAAATTATTGACTGTTCCGGATAGTTATACAGAGGTAAAAGGCCCTGTTGTAACGGATTATCAAGCTTATCTGGAGAAAATGTGGATAGAATATCTTAACAAAAAATATCCGGTAGTGATCAACAAGGATGTAGTAAATACAATTAAATGACAAACTTTAACCTTTTATGAGGCTAATATTTCCATTAGTCATATTATCTTTGCTCGCTGTTTCGTGTGGTACTAATACTACACAGAAGGAGAAAGATGTTGTCGCTTCAGTTGGAAATAAAACTCTGCTGAGGGGAGATGTTGAAGATGGAATGCCCAAATTGATTAGTCCGGAAGATAGCATTCTAATGGCAGATAAAATAATTCATCAATGGGTTAAAGATAATTTGTTGTACGATATTGCTTCAAAAAATGTATCAGATAAGGAGCATATCGACCAGTTGGTGGAAAATTACCGGAAATCATTGGTTGTATATCAATATCAGGAGCAGCTGGTTAATGAAAAATTGTCGAAGGACATCAGCGATGACGAAATGAGGAAATATTTTGAGGAAAATTCCGACAAATTCAAATTAGATGAGGTTCTGGTAAAAGGTATATTCCTGAAAGTTCCAGTAGATGCTCCTCAAATCAATGATGTGAGGGAGTGGTATAAGTCATCTTCTAAAGCTGCTTTGGAGAGATTGGACAAATATACAGCCGGAAATGCGGTACAATATGATAATTTTCTTGATAATTGGGTGATGTTTAGTGAGTTAGCTGATAATCTGCCAGCCCATTATGATAATCCGGATGCAGTTGTCAAAAACAGTAAAAATATCGAGTTACAGGATAGTAGTTACTGCTATTTTTTAAGTATCAGGGAATATTTGCAGCAGGGAGATCCGGCCCCGTTTGAGTATGCAAAACCGGTGATCAAAGAAGTGTTGGTCAACCAAAAGAAAATGAGTTTTCTGAAAACGGTTGAAGATGATTTGTATAACAAGGCGGTAGAGAAAGGGCGAGTTAAGTTTTACACGGAATAACAGACAGAATTTTTATTTTAGATATGAGAAAAATATACCTATTGGTTTTATCTGTGTTTTTAGTTCAATTGATTAATAATCAAGTGTCTGCTCAAAACAATGTGATTGATGAAGTGATCTGGGTGATTGGAGACGAAGCGATCTTTAAATCGGATGTTGAGAATGCCCGTTTGCAAATGCAGGCGGAAGGGCAGCATTTGAATGGAGATCCTTATTGTGTTATCCCGGAACAAATGGCGATACAAAAGTTGTATCTTCACCAGGCAAAACTGGATAGTATCACTGTAAATGAATCACAGGTCATGCAGTATGTTGACAGATGGATCAATAATATGATTGAAAGGATCGGATCTAAAGAAAAACTGGAAGAATATTTTGGTAAAACAGTTTCTGAATTGAGAGAAGAAAATAGGGAACAGGTTCGTGATAACGAAATTGTAAAACAAGTACGTAGTAAGTTGGTTGGAACTGTGAAAATAACTCCAGCCGATGTGCGTCAATATTATAGCCGCATTCCTCAGGATAGTTTGCCATTTATTAATACATCAGTTGAGGCACAAATTATCACTATTGAGCCTCAAATCTCTTTGAAAGAAATAGATGCAGTGAAGGAGAAACTTCGGGAGATTTCGGATCGGGTCACTAAAGGAGAGGCTCAGTTTTCAGCCTTGGCTCGAGCTTGGTCGCAGGATAAAGTTTCAGCGTCACGAGGAGGAGAGTTGGGATTTGAAGGAAAAGGAAGTTTAGTGCCGGAATTTGCAGCAGTGGCTTTTGAACTGAATGATCCTTCGAAAGTGTCGCGTATCGTAGAAACAGAATATGGATTCCACATTATACAGTTGATCGAAAAACGAGGTGATCGTATCAATGTTCGTCACATTTTGATGAAACCGGAAGCTTCGCAAGCTGAATTATCGGCTGCTAATTTGAGATTAGATTCGATCAGAACGGATATTTTGGCAGGTAAATTTACTTTTGAAGAAGCTGCTCTTCACATTTCATATGATAAAGATACCCGTAATAACAATG
>JAVBUX010000246.1:0-5300 GCA_031554915.1 Bacteroidales bacterium
GATGAAATTTGCCGGATATGAATTAGTACCAACTGACGTTCAAGATAAATTGTTGAAGGAATACGAAGCTCAACAAGAAGCTGATAAGGATTAATAAGTCTGAAAGAAGAATTGTCGGGAGTTAAAAAGGATTAAGAAAGATCCTTTTAACTCTCGATATTTTTATAATAGTGCAATATCCAAGACCTCTCTAATATCCTCTACATAGTGGAATTTCAGTCCTTTAAGATATAACTCGTTGATTTCATCAATGTGTTTCTTATTTTCTTTGCAAAGGATGATTTCCTTGATTCCTGCTCGTTTTGCTGCCAGGATTTTTTCCTTGATCCCTCCTACAGGAAGTACTCTGCCACGCAGGGTGATTTCTCCAGTCATGGCAATTCCTTTTTTTACTTTACGGTTAGTGAAAGCCGATGCAATTGAAGTTGCCATTGTAATTCCTGCGGATGGTCCGTCCTTAGGAATAGCTCCTTCCGGAACGTGCACATGTACATTCCAGTTTTCGAACATCTCTTCATCAATATTGAGAGCGGAGGCATGCGACTTGATGTATTCAAGACCTAATGCAGCGGATTCTTTCATAACATCCCCCAGATTTCCGGTCAGAGTGAGTTTTGAACCTTTTCCTTTACTCAGACTGGTTTCTACGAAGAGAATTTCTCCTCCGACGGCTGTCCATGCGAGTCCGGTAACAACTCCGGTATATTCGTTGCCCTGATATTTTTCTCTGGAATACTCAACGGCGCCAAGGTATTCATACAGGTTTTCTGTTTCCAGTGAGATGGGATAATTTTCTTTTTCGGCTATTTTCCGGGCAATCCGGCGCATGATTTTAGCTATTTTTTTATCCAGTTCACGAACTCCGGATTCGCGGGTATATGATTCGACAATCACCCCTAATGTTTTCTTTGGAATACTGAATGTATTCGTGGGTATTCCATGCTTTTCCATTTGTTGAGGAACCAGGTGTCGGTGCGCTATTTCAACTTTTTCTTCCAGTATATAGCCGCTGACATCGATCACTTCCATACGATCGATCAGTGGTTGAGAGACTGTATTCAGTGAGTTTGCAGTTGCAATAAACAATACTTTTGATAAATCGTAGTCAATATCAAGGTAATTATCGTGGAAAGCAAAGTTTTGTTCAGGATCCAATACTTCAAGTAAAGCTGCCGACGGGTCTCCCTTGTAATCCTTTCCTATTTTATCTATTTCGTCAAGTATAATGACCGGATTAGAGGAACCTGCTTTCTGAATACTGTGAATGATGCGTCCGGGCATAGCTCCAATGTAAGTCCGGCGATGTCCTCGTATTTCAGCTTCGTCATGTAATCCCCCCAACGACAGGCGGATATATTTTCTATCCAACGCTTCGGCAACCGATTTTCCCAAAGATGTTTTCCCAACTCCCGGAGGGCCATAGAGACAGATGATAGGAGATTTCATGTCTCCTTTCAGTTTCAGTACAGCCAAGTGCTCGATGATGCGTTCTTTAACCTTTTCCAATCCGAAATGGTCTTTATCCAATACTTTCTTGGCTCTTTTCAGATTGAAATTGTCCTTTGTGTAAGAATTCCAAGGCAATGAGGTAATGCTTTGAATGTAAGTCATTTGCGTGGCATGGTCGGGAGATTGAGGATGTAATCTTTCCAGTTTTTTCAATTCTTTATTGAAAATTTCCCGGACCTCCGGCGAAAAATTAATTTTTTCTGCTTTGGTTTTTATCTCGTTGATTTCAATATCATGGATACTTCCTCCCAGTGCTTCCTGAATATTTTTTAATTCTTGTTGAAGGAAATATTCCCGTTGTTGTTTATCGATCTCTACCTGAGTCTTTTTCCGGATAGATTCTTTAATTTCCAGTAATTGAACATCATGATCGAGCAATGAAAGTAGCCTATTTAACCTTTCTTTCACATCATTGCAGGCCATGACCTCCTGTTTTTTTTCTACGTTTGCTTCTACAGAAGAAAATGCCAGATTGATCAGGTAATCATCGTCTTTCGACTTCTGGAGAGAATCCATTACAAAGTCTGGCATTGCCATTTTTGATGACAACATTTGCATGGTCATTTCCCGAATTGAATTGATTTGGGCTTTGAATTCTTTATCAGACTTGGTCGGACGTACATCTTCCAAAAGAGATGCCTTCCCTTTCAAGTAGGGCTTAGTAGATGTAATCTGGTCGAGATGGATTCTTTTCATTCCCAACAACAAAACAGTCATACTGTTTTCACTTTCCTGTATGACATTAACAATTTTAGATGCAGTACCGACAGGAAAGAGATCATTCATTCCAGGATCTTCATCATTTGCGTCTTTTTGACAGAAAACGCCAACCAAACCCTCCTTTTTCTGCATATCCTGAATCAATTTCAGCGATTTAGCCCGTCCGATATTGACAGGAGTAGGAATTCCGGGGAGGAACATCATGTTCTTTAAAGACAAGATAGGGATGTCTTTAGCCAGGTCTTCCGGGTTGAAAGGCTTATTTTCAATAACAATTTCCAATGAAGGTGCAATATTGTCAGTCATTTGAGGTAATTTTGTCAGTTAGTGGCAGATAAAAACCTTTTTTTGATTTTTCTGTAAGATGTCAAATCTTATGCCAATAATTTTCGAAACATTTATCATACTTAATTTGTTGTAAAAATGAAAGATCACTAAATAACTTAAAAGAAAGGAGAATTTTATGGAACTAATTGAAATTGCTGTATTTACTTACCCTAATGACACAGATGTATTGGAAAGTCTGTTACAGGCTCAGGGAATTGAATATTACCTGAAAGATCAGAATAGCTCTATGTTGGTTCCGGGAGTTGGAACCTCTGTCGCCGTGAAAGAATCGGACGTACAACGTGCGGTTGAAGTAATCAAGCAGGCCGGTTTTGAATCGAATATCATTCATCCTTTCGGAACAATTTGATAAATTTAATTTTTAATAAGTATGAAAAAAAGTTTGTTTTTAGTTACTGCATTTTTAATGCTATTTGTTTTTACAACTCAGGCTCAAATACGATTTGGAGTAAAAGGAGGTGTAAATTTCAATAATGTCTCGCTAAGTGGGGCTGATTTTTCAACAGATAATATGACAGGATTCCAGGTAGGGCCTACGTTGGAGTGGTTGTTTATTAAGAATTTTGGAATTGAAGTCGGAGCTCTTTATTCTCAGCGGGGGATTGACATTAAGGATGCCAGTATTGATAAAAATGTAGGCTATTTGGATATTCCGGTTAATGCCAAATTAATGATTGGAATATGTGAAAATTTCAAGCCTTTTGTTGCTGCCGGTCCTTATGTCAGTTTCAACTTGTCAGGATCGGACATAAGCGATCAGTGGAAAGCGGAGAGTTTTTCTGCCGGAATTAATCTTGCTACTGGAATTCAGCTGTGGAAGTTCTTACAAATTGGCGCAAATTATGGCATAGGTCTTACGGATGATTATAAGTCCATTTCGGGTCAACCCTGGGGTGATTTGACAGCTAAGAGTAAAACATGGTCAGTTACAGCTGCAGTTTATTTTTGAGTTTATAGTATAATTTTAGGTTATGAAACGGTTTCAGTTGTAATAATTGAAACCGTTTTTATTTTTTACCAGTAGTAGTGATTATTTAAGAGCCTGGATTTGGCATTTGCTTTTCCATCTCATCAAATTCATTCCTTAAGGCCATCAGTTCATCCCGTATATTCTTGAGCTTGAAAATAATCTCCTCGTTTTTGACAACACCCTCTTTATTCTCTTTCAGTTTTTGTTTAGCTCCTGCAAGAGTAAGCCCTTTATCTTTGACCAAATGATATATAAGTCGGACAGCATCAATGTCTTCTTTTCGGTACTGTCGTGTACCTTTGGCTGTTTTGGCAGGATTAATGGATGGAAATTCCTTTTCCCAGTAGCGCAATAACGACTCGTTAACATCGAACATTTGCGCTACCTCACTAATTGAATAAAATATTTTTTCTTGCTTAAACGACTTCATTTTCAGCATTTTTAAATCAGTCCATCACCTGTCCGTGGTTTTCGGCCATTTCAATCATTCGCGTATATTCTTCCGGGGTCAGATCCATGAAATAATATTTTGCCGGATTATCATATTCTCCTCTTACAATTACCTCATAATGCAAGTGAGGGCCAGTCGATTTTCCTGTATTCCCGACAAAAGCGATAATTTCTCCGCGGGTTACTTTTTGTCCTTGCCTTACATTGATCCTGTCGCAGTGTCCATAGAGGGTTTTATACCCATATCCATGGTTGATGACGACACAATTACCATATTCGGAATATCTTTCAGCTTTTTCCACAATGCCATCTCCGGTAGCATAAATTTCAGTGCCGACTTTAGCACTAAAGTCCATCCCGGAGTGAAAACGAGGGGTCCTATATATTGGGTCAATACGCATCCCATAGCCTGAAGCCATTTTTTTGAGGTCTTTGTTAGCTACCGGTTGGATAGCCGGAATACATTTCAGGCGATCTTCCTGAGTTTTAATCATGTTTGCAATTTCATCAAAAGAGTTGGATTGAACGTACAATTGCTTGGAAATCATGTCCATTTTCTGGGTGACGGAGACCATCAGGTCAGAGTTAGGCATACTCATCAGGTGTTCATAACGGTTTGTCCCGCCATAACCCGGTTTTCTGATAGATTCAGGAATAGGATCCGCCTGGAAAATGGCCCGATACAATTGATCATCCCGTTGTTGCAGGTCATCTAACACTTTCTGAATTTCATTTTGCCTACGGGAAAGGATCTCATACTGCGTTTTGAGTAATTTGTTATCCTTCTTCAAGAGTTGTTCGCGTGGAGAATCAAATGCATACATAGCAAAAGCAAATAACCCGACCCCAATAACAATTCCGATAAATAAATGCCTGAAGACTGAGGCTACACGTTTTTTCCATGATGGAAAAACACGTTCGAAACTCAAAGTCTGCGGATTGTATCGGTAAAAAATATTGCGCATTAATTAAAAATCAGAAATTTATTAAGGCAAAAGTAATTTATTTACTGTATTTTTGCAAGTTAATTTTGGAAAAAGTAGAAGGGCGAATATCTTCGCCCCATTTTCAAACAAAAAACGATATATAAAGACAATTAATATGACAGCTAAAGAACTTCGTCAATCATTCAAAGATTTTTTTGAATCTAAAAAACATAAAATAGTCCCTTCTGCACCAATGGTGATTAAGGACGATCCAACCCTGATGTTTACTAATGCAGGGATGAATCAGTTTAAAGACGTGATTCTGGGGAATGCGCCTGTAAAGTTTTCTCGTATTGCGGATTCTCAAAAATGTCTGC
>JAVBUX010000132.1:0-8235 GCA_031554915.1 Bacteroidales bacterium
TTACCGTTAGTGGAATTGGTTTCTACAAAATTGGTTTTTTCGTTACGAAGACAATAATCTTTGAAAAAATATTCTTTAATACAAACAGGAGCTTGTGTCTGGAGCTTACCTAAAGGGCCATGGACTTCAGTATTCCACATACCTTTATAAGTCAGACTGAATCCCCCTTCTCCAATGATATTAAGAAGTTGGTATTTCCCGTTATGTAGTTGATCGCCTTCTTTAAGATGCATCCCGATTTTGAATAAATGTGCTCAAAGATACGATTTTTACATGAAAGAGTAAAGGAAAGAGAGGAAAAATTGTTTGAATGTCTTTGCCTCCTGGACATCTTGTATCGGAATTAAAAATGCAGAGAAATTATCTCTGGCTTTTCCTGTACAGATTTCTTTTAAGACAGATAATTTTGTTTCGGCGGAAGAACCTTTTTCGTTCAGAATTTTACAAATATCACTGTCGGAAACGGCCTCACTTACGCCATCTGTGTACATGAGGAAGTTATCTCCAGCCTGGATATCCACAAGTTGTATGACATCGACTTCGACAGGGTGCTCTGAGCCTTGTATGGCTCTGTATATAACATTTTTACGAGGATGAGTTTTGGCATCTTCTTCATTGATCATTCCTGATTTTATCCAGGAATTAACTAACGAATGATCTTCTGTACGGAAAATGATTTTGCCTTCCCTTTCCTGATAAATGCGGCTGTCTCCGGCATGCGTCAGAAAAATTCCGTTAGGAGATAGGAAAATAAGACAAAGAGTTGTTGCCATTCCTTTGGCTTCCGGATTTTCCTTGATATAATCATCAAATCGTGTTTCCGTATATCGGATGGCTTTTTCTATAAAACCGGCATCAATGTCTTTTTCAGCATCAAGGAAATTATTGAAATAATCCTGAATACATTCACAAGCCAGGGAGCTTGCTACTTCGCCTTTATTTGCACCACCAACACCATCGCATACAAGGAATAACCTGTTGCTGACGGATACATTTTCATTTTTTGGATAAGTAGAGTCTTCGTTATTGAGTCTTTTCCCTATTTCATTAATTGAAAATGGTTTGTTGATGCTGATAATCATAAATCGAAATTTTATAATAGTTAACCAAGATTTTACTCTTCAAATATCATCCGGGCTTGTCCTATTTGTATTTCGTCTTTATTTTTCAAAACGACAACTTCTCCGGATTCAATGTAGTTACTATTATATAACGTGCGATTTTTACTTTTGGTATCTGAAAGGAAATATTTATATTTTCCTTTTGTATCTTTTTTTACCTCGATGGAAATATGGCTCCGGCTCATTAGCTTATCAGCCGTATCGATAGCCGTAGGATTGTTTGTTGCACTCGATTTTCTGCCAATGATATTTATCCCTTCGTTCAAATGGATTGTTTGAGCGGAAGTCAGTGGATTTTGAATCACTTTTAGTCGTCCGATAGGCTGAGTGTCAACAGGCAGGTTTAAAATGACTGTTTCAGAGTCATCCGGCTGTATCTTTTGGGTAATCAGGGAAACTGGTATTGGTTCCTTGCATTGCGGACAGCCGAAAGTTTGTATTTGCGACGGAATTTTTGTCTCGTCTATTTTTAATCCTATATGGCAATGGGGGCAACGAATTGAAATCATATTGCTTACTGTATTATTTGTCCAAATCAATAATCGTGTCGTTAAAATCTTTATCTGTGAAACCGGAAACAATCACATCGTCATCCAGTGTAACAAAAGTATCTGTGTCAACATTGATATCGATAGAAAAGAAATCGTCCTCTTCATCAGCTGACATGTCGATCATTACTGCATCCGGTAAGTCTGCATAAGTTTCATCGACTGTAACAAAATCATAAACCGTATCTTTTTTTTTGCCTTTTGTAACACCGGAAATGAATATATCGGTGTGATCACGGTCTTGTTTCGTACTCGATTTACTCTTCATTACTATTCGGGTTTAGTGGAGGAGAGTTCATTTTCCAGAGTCTCTTTCAATAATTTCAAGGGTTCTTTGGGAACGATCAATTCTTTTGCTTTTCCATCGATAGTGGAAAACAGTAGTTTTGTTTTGGGTAAACTGATCTGAAGAACATGATTTTTATTGATAATAAAGCTTTTACCTACTCTGGCAAGGACGGTGGAATATGTATTTACCTGTTTCTCCAAAATTTCTTCAATTTTTCCGAGATTGACGGCAAAAACAAACTGAATACCATTGGTTAGCACCATCTTGGTATAGTTTCTTTCTGCTTCAAAATACAAAATGCGATCCATTTTGATTCTGACAAGCTCGTCACGGGTTTTAAAAACCAGGTATTTGTCCATAAAGTTGATAATTAAGAATTAAGAATTGAGAATTGAGAATGAAGGCATGCATAAGCTCATTCTCAATTCTCAATTCTTAATTAATTATTGTTGTTCGATCGCTGCTTGTGCTGCGGCCAATCTTGCGATAGGCACACGGAACGGAGAGCAGCTCACATAGTCTAATCCTACTTTGTGGCAGAATTTAACAGAAGAAGGTTCTCCTCCGTGTTCTCCACAAATTCCGCATTTCAAATCAGGACGGATACTACGACCTCTATCTGTCGCCATTTCAACCAGTTGTCCTACTCCATTTTGATCAAGTACGGCAAATGGGTCATTTTTAAGGATTCCTTTATCTATATACATCGGAAGGAATTTGGCAACGTCATCACGGCTATAACCGAAAGTCATCTGGGTCAAGTCGTTGGTTCCGAAAGAGAAAAATTCAGCTGCTGTCGCAATTCTATGGGCAGTTAATGCAGCTCTTGGGATTTCGATCATTGTTCCTATCTTGAAATCTATTTTATCGTTTCTTTCTGCAAATACCACTTCTGCAGTTTTTTCGATGATTGCTTTTTGTGCAAGGAATTCATACAGGATACCTGTGAGAGGAACCATGATTTCAGGGGTAGTGGCAACGCCTTGTTTCTTCAGATCTAAAGCGGCTTCTAAAATAGCACGGGCTTGCATTTCTGTGATTTCAGGATAAAGGTTGCCCAAACGGCAGCCACGCAATCCCAACATTGGGTTTTGCTCCAAAAGACCTTCTACACGAGAATGGATTTCTTCGAAAGGAACACCCATTACTTTAGCCATGTCTTGTTGGCCTTTTTCATCATGAGGGACAAATTCGTGCAAAGGAGGATCGAGCAAACGAACAGTTACCGGCAGGCCAGCCATTGCTTTGAAGATTCCGGTAAAGTCTTCACGTTGTAAAGGAAGCAGTTTGCCTAATGCTTTGCGACGTCCGTCTTCGTCTTTTGCCAGGATCATTTCACGCATAGCAATGATTTTATCTCCTTCAAAAAACATGTGCTCTGTACGACAAAGACCGATACCCTGAGCTCCGAAATTACGTGCGGTTTGTGCGTCGTGTGGAGTATCTGCGTTTGTGCGAACTTTCAATTTTGCAAATTTGCTTGTCAGTTCCATCAATTCGCCGAAGTCACCACTTAATTCAGGTGTTTGTGTCTCGATTTTACCTGCATAAACCAAACCTGTAGAACCATTTAGTGAGATCCAGTCGCCTTCTTTCAAAGCGTGACCGTTTACATTCATTGTTTTAGCTATGTAATCGATTTGTACGTTGTTGGCTGCAGATACGCAACATTTACCCATTCCGCGGGCAACAACAGCAGCGTGAGAAGTCATACCTCCGCGAGCTGTCAGAATACCTTCGGATACAGTCATACCGCGTAAATCTTCAGGAGAAGTTTCAATGCGGCAAAGAACTACTTTTTCGCCTCTTTTTACCCACTCTTCAGCTTCATCGGCATGAAATACCACTTTACCGGTAGCTGCACCAGGAGATGCAGGAAGACCTTTGGTAATATGTTTTGCAGCAACAAGAGCTTCTTTTTTGAATACCGGGTGAAGTAATTCGTCCAGTTTTTCAGCTTCCTGACGTTTCAGTGTTGTTTTTTCGTCTATATAACCTTGTTTCAACATGTCCATGGCAATTTTCACCATGGCAGCACCTGTACGTTTACCGTTACGGGTTTGCAATAACCATAATTTACCATCCTGGATAGTGAATTCAAGGTCTTGCATATCTTTGAAATAGTCTTCAAGTTTTTGTTGAGTTTCAATCAAATCTTTAGCGCAAACCGGCATTACTTCTTCCAAAGATGGGAATTTAGAGGCGCGGTCTGTTTCGCTGATGCCTTGTTGAGCAGCCCAGCGTTTAGAACCTTCGATTGTAATTTGTTGTGGAGTACGGATGCCTGCAACAACGTCTTCTCCCTGAGCATTTACCAGATATTCTCCGTTGAAAATATCTTCTCCGGTAGCGGCGTCACGAGTGAAAGCAACACCGGTAGCTGAAGTCAATCCCATGTTTCCGTAAACCATTGCCTGTACGTTAACAGCAGTTCCCCATTCTTCAGGAATGTGGTACATCTGACGGTAAAGGATTGCTCTTTCGTTCATCCAACTGTCGAATACAGCGCAGACTGCACCCCAAAGTTGTTCCCAGGGACAAGTAGGGAAATCTTTTCCTGTTTGTTTTTTAACGGCTGCTTTGAATTTTGTTACCAATTCTTTCAGATCGTCAACAGTCAGTTCTGTGTCGAGTTCAACACCACGAGCGTGTTTAACTTCTTCCATAATTGCTTCGAAAGGATCGATTTCAAGTTTAGATTCCGGTTTCATACCAAGAACAACATCTCCGTACATTTGTACGAAACGACGGTAAGAGTCCCATGCAAAACGGGCATTACCTGATTTTTTTGCGATACCTTCAACAGCTTCATCGTTCAAGCCAAGGTTGAGGACTGTATCCATCATACCCGGCATGGAAACTCGAGCTCCGGAACGAACGGAAACCAAACATGGATTATCTTTATCTCCAAATCCGGCACCCATTAATTGTTCAATGTTTGCAATCGCTTTTTCAACTTCAGGCTTCATAAGTTCGATTGCCTTATCTTGTCCAAGTTGATTATATTCGGTACATACTTCAGTTGTAATCGTGAATCCAGGAGGAACCGGAACTCCGATCAAATTCATCTCTGCGAGGTTAGCACCTTTACCTCCCAGGAGGTTTTTCATGTCAGCACGGCCTTCAGCTTTGCCGTTACCAAAGGAATAGACTCTTTTGTTGTCCATAATGATTTTTGGTGTGATAGTTAATATTTTTTATTGAGTTTTTGTACAATTCCGCAAAAATAATAAATTCTAAGGACATAAACAAAAGTTAGGCGAAAAAGAAAATTCATGGTAATAAACAATTATCTTTGTAACAAAAGAACCAGATAATAGATTGTTTGCAGGGAAAAAAGAAATGATGACAGATTTTGCGGCAATAGATTTTGAAACTGCTAATGGAGAGCTTAATAGTGTATGTAGTGTGGGTGTGGTGATTGTCCGCAATGGAGCAATTGTGGAGAAATTCTATTCACTGATTCGTCCGACACCTAATTACTATTATTATTGGAATACGGTTGTGCATGGTTTAACCGAGAGAGATACTGATTCTGCTTCTATTTTTCCTAAAGTCTGGGCAATAATTGCTCCTAAAATAGAGGGGCTCCCCTTGGTGGCACATAATAGTTCGTTTGATGAGGGCTGTCTGAAAGCTGTACATCGGGTGTATAGAATGGATTATCCTGATTACCGGTTTTACTGTACGTGTCGGGCTGCACGTCGAAAATTTAAGAGTGTCGGATTGCCCAATCATAAATTAAATACAGTTGCGGCTTATTGTGGTTTTGATTTAAGAAATCACCATCACGCATTAGCTGATGCCGAGGCTTGTGCAGCTATTGCAATGGAGGTGTTTTGATTTTAATTTATTCTACAACTTTTTGTTGTGGCATGAGTTGTATTTATAATTTCAAAAGAAGATTATGGAAAGCAGAAGTGCAATGATAAATGATATTGTTTATAAAAATTTCAGAAACAATATTATTGTTGATAAATACAATTACGTCCTGACAGCAAAGGCTAATAAGGATCGCTACAATAAACGGCAAGGACCTTGTGCCGGTTATCCGCGCTTGGGGAGTGTCCGGTCGGAAGATGCTTTAGTCTGGAATTTCATAAGGAGTTTGAGTTTTTTTAAAGATTTTTCTTCTCTGGAAAAATTGATTGAAATAGAATTGAATAATCCTAAGATTCTTTTGTGGGCAGTGCCCTTTGAAGAAGAGAACAAGGAGCTTAGGCAGAGAGTGAGGTCAATAATTCGTAGTATTGATGGTAAACTTGCCGGTCCGACAACAGAACCGGATGTTATCTTTGAAACCGATGAATATTTTGTTATTATCGAATGTAAATTAGGCGAGATTAAGAAATATCCGCCTCATCTGTGGGATTCGAAAGGAACAAAAGGTCCGGAACGGCGCTATGAATATTATTTTAGCCAAGATTTGTTTGTTGAGAGTAAAAAATCCAAATCCGAGTATGAAGGTGAAGCCTACCAGTTGTTTCGCATGGTGTTTTATACTTACAAAATAGCGGAGGAATTTGGGAAAATTCCAGTCTTTGTGTCGTTGACAAATAAAACATGGTGGAATAAGAAAACAAAAATGAAGACCAGAAGTCCCAAGGATATTTGGAAAATATTTGAGAAACAAGTGCAAAAAGAAAAAATAAAACTAATGAATGTGTTCTGGCAGGACCTGGAGATAAACGGAACGCTACATGTTTTTCGAGATTATTTGAAAAGTCACGAATGTCTGTATGGAAAGCCTAAAACGGAGAAAAAGAAATAAATCATATGCGTATTATGCTCGAAGAATATAGATACGAAGAGAATAGAATCAAATATCCTTTATGAACAAAGCCATTAGCATCCTGGTCATAAAGGTTTTTTGAAAAGAAATCCGGCGAACGATAGAAATTCGCAGGCCGGATTTATTAATTTAGTTTTTCGCACGACCAAAGCTCCAGATTCTATTTCCATTGGATGATAGTACCAGCGAATCGGCATTTAATTTTTCGACTTTTAGAGTGTCTGTTCCTTCCAAAGTCTGCTTATTTCCGATACTTTCGTACGATAACATCAGTTTGTCTCCATCCAATATCCATGTTTTGAAGAGTAGAGTTGCCATTCCTACAGATACTGCGCTTCCATCTTCATTCAGAGTCACTCCTTGTAATTCTGTTGAATTGATTGGATTTGGTTCCAACCAGGTTCCTTTAATATAAAAGGAAGGAGAATGTGCCGTAACAGCTAATTCTTGCGCTTTGAGAATTTCAGATTGGTCAATTTTCTCTTTGATGTAAGTCACTTTTACAGAGTCGTTCAATAAAACACCCTGCACCTTAGTAGGATCAGCATCCATTGTGCTGATATTCAAAGTATCACCGGCGTCAGTCAGGATCATAACATTATTCATTGTAGCATCCAATACATAACCGGTTACGGTTTGAGGAACTTGTTCTTTTCCCTTTTTGCAGGAAGAAAATCCCAGAATTAGGGATAATGTCAGAGCAATTGCAATTTGGTTTCTTTTTTTCATTGTAATGAGTTTTTAAGTTTATTAATAAATCGCATCGGAATTATTTGAATTTTTCAAAGGTTTCACTTCGTGGATATTCTTCATTTTGCTGATATCGCTTAGAAGTGTGTGTAGTTCATTTGAAGAATGAACATATAAAGAAATATTGCAGTTCACAATATCATCTTCGGAGCAAATTGAAATACATTCAATACTGAGATTTAATCGTTCAGAAATGTCATGTACAAGGTCGAGTAGAAATTTATCCCGGTTTACGCCTCTGATAGCAATTGATACGGGATATTTAAATATTTCAAAAGGAGTTAAGTCAACATTTTCTATGATGTCTCCTTGTCTAGCCGAAAGGGAAATTGCATTATAACAGTTGGATTTGTGAACATAAATTTTTCCATCCTTTTCATGAAAGCCAACCACTTCATCTCCCGGTAGAGGACTACAAATGGGGCAAAATACGTAAGGAGGTAATTTGGGTTTCTCATTTCGAATAGAATGTAAGTATTGGCGAATATTTCGGTGGGCTTTGTAGGTCTTTGCAAATGTAAGCCATTCTTGTTTTGGGTGAGCCTCATCATCTGTTCCGATGAAAATGCGGTCTCCTCTTTGCAATACGGTCTTGATTGAACACAGCTTGTCGTTAATGATGGCGTATTTGGCTTTTTCTCCGATATGAGTATGTATTTCGTATGCAAAATCAAGTGCCGTAGAATCTTTAGGCATGGTGAATGGTCTTCCGTTGGGAGCAAAAACCATAATATC
>JAVBUX010000333.1:0-15529 GCA_031554915.1 Bacteroidales bacterium
AGAAGACGTTTATCCATTGTCGAAAAACTTTTATAGGTATCCGCTCCTTGAAAAAACAAACTATTCGGATAGTGCCAGCTATCGCTTAGTAAACCCAAACCCTGTACTATTTCCTCCTTCATAGTCATTTTCTTTTCAACCCAGTCATTTACATTTTGTATCCCTATTAATGATTTGTTTTTGTCCGTGATTACATAACCGAGATGTTTGATTGAAGTAAAATGATCGGGAAATTTTGTTTGTAGATATTTAATCGTTCCAAAAAACATATGCATATTAGCGGTGGTAGAATCAGAAACAACACTAAAACGGATAGGAAGTCGCATTTCATTCAATTCCTGAAATATCTCTGTTGTCGCGATAGAATCCTCTAAATGGGCCCCTATTAAGCACATCTTCACGTCTTTATCCCACTTGCTTAAGGAACGTGCAATTGGGGCTGTTTCGTTATAAAAAACCACTTCGTAAAAGTAGTTTAACTCTTCTATTGTATATTTTTGCTTGAGTTTTTCCAACTCTTCTTGCCGACAATCACACTGCATACACAGCATTGCCATTAAAATAAGCAAGAGATATTTTATTACATTCATAACTACTATGTTACTTCGGTTGCTTCAACAGTTCTATTGCCTTATCTATTTCACTTACTTTTATTCCACTGTAAAATATTGGTTCGTAAAACAGTGATAATATCTTTAAATATACAGATTTGAACATGACACATTCTCCATCACTTACGTCAAACATTGCATCGTATGGATGCAAATTCAGACCAAGTATTCTATAAATAGAGAGTAATATAACCTCATTTTTTGTTTGTTGGTTTTGTATTTGAGGAGAAAGCACATTAATCTCCGAAGATAAAGTATATACAAATGACAATGAATCTCTAAAATATACTATAGTCGCATTATGTTCTTCCTGATGTGTAGAAGGAGGTGAATAACATATATTAATGGCTGGAAGATATGCTGTATCTGCACTCCAGATTAACTCTAATTTTGGAGATAACACATGATTAAATGATTCAACCATGTTTTTACAGAACAACATATCATCATTTGTATATTCCCCTTTCAACACAAGCATTATTTTATTTGGATATTTATAATATACCTCATTGGGAGCAAACAGTCGAATACTATCAATATAATTTATTGGGATATTACTTTGTTTAACATATTGACTTATTTTACAAGCACTATTTTGAGCATATAAAACATCTTCAAAATCACATTCATAATCATTAATTGAATAATTTGTTGTAAAATAATCTTCATAAAGTAATTGCAGCATACGCTTGTCCATAGAAGAAAAGGAAATCAACGAATTATTATCTTGAAAAAATAAACTCTCAGGATATGTCCAACTATCGGAACTCAAGCCCAAACTCTGTATTATTTCTTCTTTTATAACAAGATCTTTCTGATGCCTTTCTAAAGAGTCAATAATCCCTATAGAAGACTTACACCTATCGCCACTACCAATTCCCCGTGCATTTTTGGATGCAAAATGTCCTGGAAATAAATTATTAAGATATTCAAAATTACCAAAATACACTTTCATATTTGCCATTTTAGAGTATTTTGAAGTATAAAACTTTACAGGCAAACACATTTCATTAAGCTCTTTTATTAATTTCAATATCGTTATCGAATCCTCTCTATTGGCCCCTTCTATATAGATAAATACATCCTTTACTTTTTTCTCTATTGAATGATGAGATTGTGTAGTCTCGTCATAAAAAGCAAGTTCGTAAAAATAATTCAGTTCTTCTACAGTATATTTTTGTTTTATAGCCTCCAACTGAACATTCTTTTTACCACATTGTGAAGTTGCGATAATTAACAGTAAAATTAATGAATATTTCACAATTAAATTCATTTTATTGATAACTATTAAATTAAAAAATTATAAAATATTAACAGGAAAGCTCCAAATTACATTTGAAGCTTTCCTATCGAAGTGTGACTATTTGCGTACAACTATAGTATCACTACCGTGTATCACTGTTGTTACTGAATCAGTAACATTTACTTTTACAGACTCTCTTACTGGTTCTGGCTTTGAATCCGAACAACTTTTCACTGCCGCTCCAGCTGCAACAAGGGTGCCAATTCCAACAATAACATCCCATGCCACCCAAGCAGCAGCACAACCGGGAGTAGTACCACCTTTCACATCAGCCAATTCGATTTCACTCACTTGAACAGCATAACTGTCCACTTTCAATTCATCTAATGATAGTTTCATGTTTGTAAATTTTAAAATAATAAATTAAATTGTTTGTATAATATCTATTGCGCATATAGATTCTAATTTTAGTCTAAATAATTTCGGCCGATTATTGACTGAAAACATATAAAAACTTATCGAGCACCCGTGCCAACAAGCTGCGTTTACGAGTGATAATTTCGGCCATCCCTCCCATATTTTCTTTCACCACTATATCTTTACCGTTGTTTGTTTGCATTATCACCCCCAAGTGTACTTGTCCCACATAATAATCGCTTCCAGCCACATTAGATATCGTAGCTAACCTACCCTCCAAATAGCCGTATTCGCGGTACGGATAATCGTTGAGCTTCAAATGTACCTGTTGTTCCGGCACTATTTTGCCTGCCCGCTGTGCAGGGATTTTCACAGTAGCTTTAAAGTCTTGACTAACTGGAGTAACCACTACAACGTGCTCTTCAAGGTTTACATATTTTTTACTGTCAATATTTCCCAAATAATTCAACTGCCCATCCACTGGTGCTTCTATCAGATAATTTTTCTTCCAGCCTTCAATTCCAGCTTTTAGTTTATTTATTGCTTCAGTTATCTGCAGGCGTACTGCCACTATTTGCTCGCTCTTTTCTTCTTCAGTTGTTTTGATAGCGTTTACAAGATTGGCTATTTCAATTTCGTTACGCTGCAAGATTATTTCATCATTTTTGGCATTTTTGTCTTTACCTATATACACTTCCATTACCGACCGATAATCTGCCTTACTAATCACCCCATTTGAGTGTAACGAAGAATCGACAGCCAGGTTTTTCTGGCGAATGTCTTTTTCATGTTTGTTCATAGCCAACAAATCCTTCAGCTTTTCCCTCAACCGGCACTGCTCCCTGAGTTGTTTGGTGAGCCGCTCTACTTTTGCATCGTACTTTCGCTCCTTTGTAATAGTATAATAATCAAAAAGCCTATAATACAGCTGACTCCATAAATCCTGTATATCCCCCAAGTTTAGATTGCGATATGTCAGGCTATCATAAACAATATTGAAATCAGCTTCAACTATATTGGTGGTCAGCAATTTTTCCGCATAAATCATATCCTGATAACAGGCATTATTTTTAAAAAGCATTATTGGGTCTCCTTTTTTTAGCATATCTCCATCGTGTCGGAACAGTTCCTCAATCTGCACACCTTGTAGCAATGGAATGGTAACAGCGGGTTGACTAGAGTGAAACTTGAATTCCCCACGTACCACATCCGGATACTGTATAACGGCCGCTAGCGTTAACACGATCGCGAGTATTAGAAATACACTCAATATCCCATACTTCATCCACCATGCAGCTCGCATGTTATGGACTTCGGTATCCAGTTCGTCCCGTATATCAAATGGTTGATTAGTTGTATTCATCGCATATCGTCCTCCAACTGACTATTAACCAAGTCAAAATAATAACTTCTATTCGCCAACAACTCATCGTGTGTTCCTTGTTCCACGACCTGCCCCTTGTCCAAGACAATAATCCGGTCAGCCGATCTGACTGTACTCAAGCGGTGAGCCACTACAACGGTGGTAGTTCCCTTAAATGTTTTCAGCAAATTATTTGTTATTTCTTTTTCATTTTTAGTATCCAATGCATTTGTTGCTTCATCCATAAGCAACAGCTTAGGCTTTTTATAAATAGCCCTAGCAATAAGTACTCTTTGAGCCTGCCCTCCACTAATATCGTTCCCTCCGAATCCAAGAAAAGTATATAGTTTTAGAGGCTGAGATTCTATAAATTCTCTTAAATTGGCGTAATCAATGGCATTGTTCAGCCTATCCACATCTACCTCATCGTCATTCAATACAATGTTTTTCAAAATTGTATCGTTAAATATTTTCCCGTTTTGTAAGATCGATCCACAATTACCGCGCCACTCATCAATATTGATGGAGCTTAAATCAGTATTTTCACCTATAGTTATCTTTCCTTCGTAATTATCATAAAAACGCAATAGCAATTTCATGATAGTCGATTTGCCACTACCACTAGCACCTACAATAGCTGTCATTTTGCCTGTTGGAATATTAAAGCTTATGTTATCCAATACCTTGTCCAAATTTTTGTGATATGAAAAGCTCAATTTATCCACTTGTATCTCCATAGTTTGTGGAATCGGCAAAGTCAATCCTACGCTTTTCTGTTCTTCTTTTTCTTCGTAAACGACTTCGTTGACTCGCTCCAAACTAATTTTTGCATTTTGATAGGATTGTATAAAGCCAATAAGCCTATCAACAGGGGCATTCATTTGCCCCATGATATATTGTACTGAGACCATCATCCCCAGTGTCATATCTCCGTCAATAACTGCTGCAGCTGTGAAAAAAGTGACAAATACATTTTTTAGATTGTCGATGATTACCGTTCCCAATTTTTGTATTTCGGAGAGATTCAGCATTTTTACATTAAGATTGAATATTGTCATCCGACTTTGCTGCCAATCCCATTTTTTTTGTTGTTGCAAATTATTGACCTTTATTTCGTGAATCCCCTCTGTGAATTGTATTATCTCATTCTGATTCAACACGCTTGCATCAAATAATTTATGATCCAATATCCGCCGCCTTTTCAAAAAACATATAATCCATATTACATATAAAATGCTTCCTCCCAGAAAAATCAGAAAAAGCTTATAACTATATATGACTAGTATGATACTATATACCACAAAGCTTAAAAAGGCAATACTAATGGATAATAATGTTTCAAATATGAAAAGTTGGATACGCCCTTGATCGGCAATACGAGCCAAAATATCGCTGGTCATTTTCCGCTCGAAAAATGCAATCGGAAGATTTAGTAATTTATTAATAAAATCGGCAACCATAGCTATATTAACTCTATCCGATACGAATAGCATCATCCGGCTTTGAATAAACTGAGTCAGCCCCGAACTAATTGTTAAAACAACACTGGCTACCAGTAGAATATGTATAAAATCATAGTCTTTGGTCTCAATACCGACATCAACTATAGCCTGTGAAATAAAGGGGAATAACAGACTAAGGAGCACTCCCATCAACATGCCAAAAAACACTTGGATAAGCAGGTTTTTATGAGGCTTCAAATATGCAAAATATTTCCTCAACTTAAAATCTTTGATTGTATCATCCATTTCATAGAATATAGGGCTTGGCTCTAACACAAGTACATATCCACGCTCCTCATTCTTTTTCCAGTATTTACAAAACTCATCAATGGAATAACTGACTTTTCCTATTTGAGGATCTGAGATATATGCACGTTTATTCGTCAACTTATATAAAACGACAAAGTGAGAATAATCCCAATGTAAAATGCAAGGGAAGGGTATTTTTTCTTGTAAATCGACTAAAGAAACTTTAAGGGCTAGAGAACGTAACCCTATTGAATCAGACGCTTTACTCATACCTAATAATGAAACGCCCTCTTTATTGGAACTACAAAGATCTCTGATGTATTTCATTGATATATTTTTGCCATAATACTTTGCAACAATTTTCAATGAAGCTGGGCCACAATCCATGGCATCGAGTTGGGTATAGTGAGGAAATTTTTGCATCTAAAATATTAATCTTGTTTTTCTTTTGATTAAAAAATCGCTAGTATGACTTGCTGAAAACAATAGGAATACACTATAATTCAACCTCACAAAATCATCAAACAGAATAGAATATTTTTCTATTATTTTGGTTAATTCATCAACAGAGCACAAAGGAAAGTAATCTTTTTTTCAAAATATGTTAATACAATGTTATCTTTATGTTAATACGTCATTAACATAGATTTCAAACACCCACCATTTCTCTGTATTTCAATGATTTAGACAAAACACATAATGCATGAAAGTAAAGTAGTTATTTTTTTAACATTTTCCATTTTGCTTGTCTAATTTTTTAGTCATATATTTGCAGAAAAATTAATCTCAAATATTTTTACAATGAAAAAAAGTTTGACTTTTCTGCTATTAACATTACACACAGTCGTTTTTGCTCAATTCAACATAAGTATTAACGGCTCCACTCCTGCCCCACAAGAGACCATAGACACTGCAATTGTAAGAATCGGATACACTGTTTTTTCTATCTCAGATACAACCAAAAGGGACAAATCAACAGAAGATTACCTTATTTTAGAAGTTGGATCAAAATATTCCAAATTCTACAGCGACAATGCCAGAAGAAGAGACTCTCTGATGAATGCAGTGCTGGAACGTAGTGCCGGAAGCGGTAACATTCAATTTACTCCCGAATTACTCAAGTCGAATAACATCAAATCCGGTGGAAGCCGCGATATTATATTCAAAAATCTTTCCGAAAACAAATTAACTTTCATCGGTTCGATCGCAAGAAGCCACTACTAATACTAAGAACCTTTGAATGAAATGCAATGTAAAATTGAATCCGACACCATGACCATATTGTCATTCTTGTGCCAAAAAGCGACCCTGGACTTCAGGGGAAGACAATATACTGCCTGGTTCACTGAAGAGATTCCAATATTCAATGGTCCATGGAAATTTCATGGTCTTCCTGGCTTGATATTAAAAATAGCCGACAGTAAAAATGAATTCAGATTTGAGTGCAATGAAATAACCAAACAACCATCACCAATCACTTATGCCAAAGAAAATTATATAAAAACGTCACGAAAAGATTTCATGAAACTTCAAAAGAAATTTAATGACAATCCTTTGGAGTCAATGAGAGAATCCATGCCTGGTAGCAAATTTAATATTCAAAGGATAACAACAGACGGACAATCAATCGATCCTGAGAAATTCAAAATTACTTATAATCCAATTGAATTAAATTAATCTCAGATGAAAAAATTACTTATTGTCATAATCTTGTGTAGTTCCATATTCTCTGCCTATTCTCAAGTAAGAATTTATGCCCAAAGCGAAAGTGATAAATCAAAAGACACTCCGGAGGAAACATTTAATGTATCTATCAGATGTTATTATACTTTCACACAGATAAATAAAAAAACAGAAAAAGTAATTCGTGTTGATACTATGTCCCTTCTAATAGGAGACACACAATCCAAATTTTATAACCCGGCAAAGTATTCCAGAGATTCCATTTTTTCTTCCGTAATGAATAATATGAACCCTAGTACAATCCAAAGTATCAGTGTTTTAAAAGATGGAAGCGCAGGCGATTTGTCAAGCAAACCGGGAACTACCACTTCCACAAACTCAAATGACGGGGAATCCTATCAAATATTCAAAGATCGCACTAAAAGTTCCATATCGTATATTGATTATACCGAAACACTTCGCAACTCTTACGGATATGAAGATAAACTAAACAATATGCCCTGGGCTATTAGTCAGGATACCGCTTCCATCCTCGGCTATCCCTGTCAAAAAGCTACTTTAAGCTTCAGAGGAAGAGAGTATGTAGCATGGTTCTCTAGCGACATTCCCATCAATGACGGGCCTTGGAAATTCATGGGGCTTCCCGGATTGATCCTAAAAATAAACGATACCTCCAATTTATTCAGTTTCGAACTGATCGGAATCGAAAATATCAAAGAGCAACTCCCTGTCGTAATTTCAAAAGCAAAATTTGAGTGTAACCGCAAACAATTTGAAGGGATGAAAAAGAAGCAAGGAGGAGGTATGCAAATTAACGTAAATGGAGGAAACGTATTAATAGCTCCATCTCCCGGATCACTCAACTATAATCCTATTGAACTAGACTTAAACTAATGTCATGCTGAAATATCTTTACTCTATTGCATTGCTATTTGTCTCTGCAACGCTTTTTGCGCAAACTGAAATTAAGGGAATCATTACCGGGGACGAAACAGGAAAGCCTCTGGCTGGCGTTAGCGTCACTATACAGGAGATAAACTCTTCAGGCATGGTTAGTTATTCGATTACGGATGACAAAGGGAACTATAAGCTCAATTTCAAAAGCGCCTCCGATAGTGTAAAAATCAATTTTTCCGGATTCAATATCAAAAAAGATTCAAAAATTATACGAAACCGTTCTCAGGAGTTAAACTTTCAACTCGCATCGCAAAGCATTAATTTGAAAGAAGTAAGAATCACTCCACCTAAAATTCGTCAGGCGGGGGATACTTTGAATTATCTGGTTGATGGATACAAGGATGGAAATGATCGTACGATCGGTGATGTCCTGAAAAAAATGCCCGGAATTGAAGTTAAAGAAAACGGGGCTATCCTTGTAAATAATAAACCCATCAATAAACTCTATGTAGAGGATATGGATTTACTGCAAGGCCGTTATGGAATAGCCACTAATAATATCAATGCCAAAGATGTTTCGACAGTTCAGGTTTTGGAAAACCATCAGCCGATCAAAGCTCTGAAAGATAAGGTTTTTTCTGACGAAGCGGCTATCAACCTCAAATTGAAAGATTCTGCCAAAGGCACTTTAGTTGCAAATGGAATGTTGGGCGCCGGATTCAGTCCAGTCTTGTGGAACAATGAACTTTTCTCTATGTACTTTGCCAAAGGACGGCAGAATGTAAACACCTACAAAGGAAATAACACAGGAGATGACGTATCCAGAGATCTCACAACATTCTACTCCAATGACGCCAACCGTTTGAGTGATCAAAGCTGGATGTCGGTTCAATCTCCGGCATCACCGTCTATCAGTCAGAAACGATATTTGTTTAACAGGGCAAATGCTCTGACTATCAACAATCTGTGGGCTATAGGAAAAGATTATCAACTCAACGCCAACATAAACTACCTCAACGACAGACAAGAAAAAGAAAGTTATTCCAGATCAACTTATTATCTTCCGGGCGACAGTTTGCTGACCATCGAAGAAAAACTAAATTCAAAAGCCCGAATCAACCAGGCGGAAGCAGAAGTGCAACTAAATAATAACAATACCAAATTTTACCTGAATAATTTACTTAAGTTCAGCGGCAAATGGAATACTACAGATGGAAGCGCACTGAGTACAACCGACAGCATCGGCCAGCATCTGGACCATCCATCTTATAAATTAAGTAACACATTCCAATGGGTACGCAACAGCTCTAATTCCACCATGAATATTTATTCATTCAATGGCTATACTCGCGTACCTCATTCATTGAATGTTCAACCGGTATTGTATTCCGACCTTTTCGACAAAAGCAAACAATGGTCTGGTATGCAACAAGATATAACAACCGAAAATTTTCAGAGTTACAATAACGCTTCCTGGCAATTGCAAACCGGCAGATGGAAACAAAACTACAAAGTAGGATTCACTACCGATGTACAACACCTGGATTCGGAACTATATCCTGAAACCTCTGAGGGGATGCGTATCAACTCCCCGGATTCTTTATCTAACGACCTGAAATACAACAAATACCAATGGTCATTCGCCCCTTCTTACACTTACGAACGATACAAATTCAGAGCCACTGTAGGATTACCTGTCAGCTACAATTTATTGCATATAAACGATCATACATTATCTGACAAAAAAGATTATTCCCGGTTTTTCTTTAATCCATTGGTTTATTTAAGATATGAATTTGATGCATACTGGAACACCGATATCACTGCCATGTACAACAACAGCCTCGGAGGAATAGATAACTCATATACAGGATACATCATGCGTTCATACCGCAATCTGTTACGCAACGATGGTGATCTGCTAGAACGACAAATGCAAAACTACAGTATCAGCTTTAATTATAGAAACCCGATTTATGCTTTTTTCGGCAACCTGAGATCATCTTATGTCAATACTAAATCCAACTTGCTGTATGGAAATGAGTATCGCGGCATCTTAAATGTACGTGAAACATGGTCAATACCAAATCACACAGAAGGTTTTCAGATAGAAGAATATATGAGTAAAGGCATCGATGCTATCGCTTCAACAATCACACTGGGAGCCTCTTACAGCAATTCTCAATCCATGCAAATATCTCAGAATGAAATAATTCGTTATAAAAGTAACAATTATCAAATCAGTCCGGGAATTTCTACAAAATTACGCTCCTGGGCCAGCTTTTCCTATAATTTCACTTTTTCCGAAAGTAAAAATAAAGTACAAAACGATGTAAGTAACTTCGCTCCGATACGAACAACATCTCAAAGGGCACGACTGAATCTTTTCCCGGTTAAAAATTTAACAATCAACCTGGGATATGAATACTTTTATAATAGTGCCATCGCTTCCGGAAACAGAACCATGTCGTTCATGGACGCCGGAGCCAAATATAAATGGAAAGATCTTGAATTTGATCTGACTTATACCAATATCCTGAATGCAAAAGAATACATATCCGCTTCATACAGCGACATAAGTACTTACTATTACGCTTACGACCTGCGTCCGGCTGAAGTATTACTAAAAGTACGTTTCAAAATAAAAGGCAAGTAATTGGATAATAAATCAATTTTTGTACCTTTGTATTCAATTTGAAAAATTTCAAGTGTGTTCCGCATTAAAAGGCTGTATTCTTTTATACTTGAAGCATTCCTGCCGCTATTATTAGGTACATTCGGCGTATGTCTCTTCATCATGCTGATGCAATTCCTCTGGAAATATGTAGAGGGATTGGTCGGGAAAGGAATTGAGATACAAATACTTGCCGAGATGTTTTTTTATGTGGCTCTATATCTGGCTCCAATGACATTGCCCTTAGCCGTGCTTTTGGCTTCCCTGATGACATTCGGAAACCTTGGAGAACATTTTGAGCTTCTCGCCATGAAAGCCGCTGGAGTTTCGTTACTCCGGATCATGCGTCCTATCATGGTATTCCTTATGTTTATTGCCTGTGCTTCATTCTTTTTTCAAAACAATATACTCCCGACAACACAAGCAAGAATGTGGACTATGTTGTCTTCCATAACAAGTCAAAAACCGGAACTTCAGATTCCGGAAGGCTCATTCTCCAAAGAAATAACCAATTACAATGTTTATGCCAGACATAAAGATAAAAAAGGAGGGATGATGCGCGACTTGATGATATACGATTTCTCGGATGGATTTGAAAGTGTTTCTGTAATCCTGGCAGATTCGGGAAAACTTAAAATGACACAAGATAAATTATCTCTATTCCTAACTTTATATAGCGGAGAATCGTTTAAAAATTACGAAAAAAGGAACAATGCTTCTGCTGATCAAAAAATCCCATATAGTAGGGAAACTTTTTCGAAAAAAGAAATCCACATCAAGTTCAATGCTAATTTCAACATGGGAGACGAAACTTTTCTCCAAAACAGAGAAATCAGCAGAGGCATGAATCAGTTGGTGGAATTTCTGGATTCAATCCAAGTTGTAACAGATAGCATTAATAATACGACTAAAGATTCATTCAAAAAGCGAATTTACGCTAACACATTCATTGGAAATTCCGACGAAAACTTTGTTCCGGACATTCATGCATCTAAAGCCCGGGATACAATTAAAATCACCGATTGGGACTCTTATTTTAATAAAAAAAGTCTCACGGCTCAAAGAGATCTCCTTGATAAGTCCAAGTCCAGAATGGAGTCATTCAGAGGAGAATATTCCATGGATGGATTTTATCAGTCCGACAGGTTGGTTAAAATTCGTCAACATAAAACGGAGATACACAAACGATTTGCCCTGGCAGTAGCCTGTATCCTATTTTTCTTTGTTGGCGCCCCTCTGGGTGCAATTGTAAGAAAAGGAGGCTTGGGTGTTCCGGCTGTTCTCTCTGTATTTTTATTTGTCTCGTACTACACCATCGACATGTTCGGACTAAAAATGGTTCGACAGGAAATCTGGCCTGTCTGGCAAGGAATATGGCTCAGCTCTCTTTTTCTGATAATTCCGGGAGCCTTCCTCACGTACAAAGCCGTCAACGACTCTGTAATCATGAACCTGGAGGTGTGGAAGGACTTTTTCCGAAGATTGTTAGGTAAACGTGATGTTCGCAACTATCAACGAAAAGAAGTAATCATTACGCCTCCAAACTACGAAAAAGACAGAGAAGACATCTTAAAATTAACAAAAAAATGTGAGTTATATCTCAATAACAATACAAAATGGCTCTCTTATAGTTTCTTCTGGAAAAATGGATTCAACGATATCGATCTCAGATCAATTACTGAATTGGAAGAGTCCATTGTAGATGATCTGAGAAACTCCTCAGAAAATCTGATTCTTGGAAAATTAATGGATTATCCGATCATTAAACCAGGTTATCCGGACTTCCTTGATAAATTCCCTGTCAGAATAGCCTGTGCTATTTTATTCCCGATTGGAATAATGATTTATCTGATAAGCATTTACAAACGCAAGTACATCAAACAAGATGTGAGAACAATCATAAAAGTGAATAATGATTTAATAAAAGAATTATGTTCAAATTAAATACAATAGAGGAAGCTGTCATTGATTTTCGTGAAGGCAAATTTCTCATCGTTGTCGATGATGAAGATCGTGAAAACGAAGGAGATTTTATCATTGCTGCAGAAAAAATAACACCCGAAAAAGTGAATTTCATGCTCACTCACGGACGAGGACTGCTTTGTGCTCCTGTTACAGAGGAGCGTTGTGAGGAACTGGAATTAGAAATGCAGGCTGCCCGTAATACATCTATTTACGACACCCCTTTTACCATCACAGTTGACAAAATCGGAGGCGGATGCACTACAGGTGTTTCAATGTACGACAGAGCCGAAACAATCAAAGCATTGGCCAATCCTGACACCCAGATCTCAGACTTGGCACGCCCAGGGCATATCAGCCCCCTTCGGGCACGCTCAAGAGGAGTACTGAGAAGAGCAGGTCATACTGAGGCCACCGTTGATATTGCCCGTCTTGCAGGTCTGTATCCTGCAGGAGCGCTCATTGAAATCATCAATGAAGACGGTACAATGGCACGCCTGCCGGAATTGATTGAAGTATCAAAAAAATTCGACATCAAAATAATTTCTATCAAAGATCTTATTGTCTATAGATTAAAGAACGAATCACTTGTTGAAAAAGGAGTTACTGTAGATATGCCCACACAATACGGGCATTTTACACTAACCCCTTTCCTCCAAAAATCCAACGGCTTAGAACATATTGCATTGACGAAAGGAGAATGGAACCCGGAGGAACCTGTAATGGTCCGCATGCACTCGTCTTGTGCTACCGGGGATATATTTGGATCCATGCGCTGTGAATGTGGAGAACAACTTCATAAAGCGATGAGTATGATCGAAAAAGAAGGACGAGGAGCTATCGTTTATCTCAATCAGGAAGGACGAGGAATCGGCCTGATGGAAAAAATGCGGGCTTACAAGTTGCAGGAAGGAGGATTGGACACTGTCGATGCAAACATCCACCTGGGGCACGCTCCCGACGAACGAGATTATGGTGTTGGCGCCCAAATCCTAAGGGAAATTGGAGTTTCCAAAATCCGGTTAATCACAAATAACCCTGTTAAACGTGTAGCCTTGGAAGGATATGGCTTACAAATCGTCGAAAATATACCGATTGAAATCCCATCCAATCCATATAATCAGTTCTACATGCACACAAAAAAAGAACGTATGGGACACGTTTTGAGAAATGTTAAATAATAGTTTCACACAGATTTCACAGATTATGCTGATATTATTTATATAATCTGTGAAATCTGTGTGAAATTTCTTCTTTTTTTCCATTTTCTTCATTAATTTTGTCTCCTCAATTCGATTAATCCTTTCAAAATAGTATATCATGTCGCAAGTTTCCGATCGTTTAGCAGCTTTGTCTCCTTCTGAGACGCTTGCTATGTCCCAGAAAAGTAATGAGCTTAAGGCTCAGGGTATTGATGTTATCAACATCAGTGTAGGAGAACCCGATTTCTTCACCCCCGACCACATCAAAGCTGCTGCAGCCAAAGCCATTGATGATAATTTTTCTTTTTATTCTCCGGTTCCGGGATATCCTGCCCTGAGAAATGCCATTGTTGCAAAACTGAGAAAAGAAAATAATCTGGAATATAAGCCTGAGCAAATCGTCTGCGCAAGTGGAGCTAAACAAGCGGTTTGTAATGTTATATTATCTGTTGTAGGCCCCGGAGATGAAGTGATCGTTCCGGCTCCATATTGGGTAAGTTACGTCGAAATGGTGAAACTGGCAGAAGGAACTAATGTTATCATTCCAGCAAATATTGATCAGGATTTCAAAATTACAGCAGTCCAACTAGAAGCTGCGATTACCACAAAAACAAAAGCAATCATATTGTGTTCACCTTCTAATCCAACCGGTAGTGTTTATACCCGTGAAGAATTAAAAGCTCTTGCCGATGTTTTAGCTAAATATCCGAATGTTGTTATTATCTCGGATGAAATCTATGAACATATCAACTATATCGGCAAACATGAAAGTATCGCCCAGTTCGAAAACGTACGCGACCGTGTTGCCATTATCAACGGAGTATCAAAAGGTTATGCCATGACCGGCTGGCGTATTGGATGGGTAGCGGCTCCTCAATGGATAGCCTCTGCCTGCAATAAATTGCAAGGACAATATACTTCCGGGCCTAACTCAGTAGCTCAGAAAGCATCCGAAGCTGCTTACACCGGACCTCAAGATTGCGTAGAAACTATGCGTAAAGCTTTTGAACGCCGCCGCGACCTGATGGTACAACTGGGAAAGGAAGTCCCCGGATTCAAAGTGAATAAACCTGACGGAGCATTCTACTTATTCCCTGATTGTAGTTTTTATCTGGGTAAATCATTCAATGGTAAAAGATTAGAAACTTCGGCCGATCTGGCGATGTATTTATTGGAAGAAGGACATGTTGCCTGTGTTGGCGGAGCCGCTTTCGGGGCCCCTGAATGTATCCGTTTTTCGTATGCCACATCCGACGAAAACCTGATAGAGGCCATGAGAAGAGTCAAAGTAGCATTAGCTAAATTGGTATAATTCAAACTAAATGCTTAATTTTGCGAAATATTAAATAATTACTATGTCAGTACAGAAAAAAATAAAAAATGCACTTGTTTCTGTCTATCACAAAGACGGTCTAAATGAAATTCTCACAAAGCTACATCAGGAGGGTGTTTCTTTTATCTCCACCGGAGGAACACAAGAGTTTATCGAATCTTTAGGATATCCTTGTACGGCGGTAGAAAGCCTGACCGGTTATCCGTCCATCTTGGGAGGAAGGGTTAAAACCCTGCATCCAAAAGTCTTTGGAGGGATTCTAACCCGTCGAGACAATGAATCTGATGTGAAACAGATCGCGGAATACGAGATTCCGGAAATTGATCTGGTAATCGTTGATCTCTACCCTTTCAAAGAAACAGTTGCATCCGGAGCCGATGAACAGTCCATCAT
>JAVBUX010000017.1:0-30162 GCA_031554915.1 Bacteroidales bacterium
AAATTCTTGAAAAGAATAAGGAAAAAAGTTTTAAGTTAGCTGAAAAAGTTGGCAATAACGTAATGATCATTCATGGCGATGGTCGGGATACAGACTTGCTTACTCAGGAAAATATCAGGAGTTGTGATTCTTTTATTGCTCTTACGGAGAACTCTGAAGCAAATATTCTTGCTTGTGTGGCAGCTAAGACTCTGGGAGTTAAGAAAACCGTGGCAAAAATAGAAAACCTCGATTATATACAAATGGCTGAAAAGTTGGATATTGGAACTGTAATCAATAAAAAGCTGATTGCAGCAAGCCATATTTATCAGTTTTTGTTGGAAGCAGATGTTTCTAATGTTAAATGTCTTGCCTTTGCCAGTGCTGATGTGGCAGAGTTGGTTGCACATTCTAATTCGAAAGTTACACGAAAGCCTGTGAAAGATTTGAATTTGCCTAAGGATATGACTTTAGGAGGATTAATCCGGGATGGAGTGCCTCAAATTATTGAGGGGGATACTGTCATTCAGGATGGAGACCATGTTGTGGTTTTCTGTCTGGATACTGCGATGAGAAAAATCGAAAATTACTTTAACTGAATATCGTTGTTCTGACTATGACTGGACCTGGTTTAAATTGGAGGTTTATTGCTAAAATTCTTGGAATGACACTTTCCATGGAATCTTTTTTTATACTTCTCGCTGCATTGGTTTCACTTTTCTATCATGGTCCTGATTTCAAATATTTGCTGATTTCTGCAGGTTTATGTTTAGCCTTTGGCCTTCTTTTGATATTCTCGGGAAGTCTGGCAGAAAAATCTAAAATTGTAGGAAAACGGGAAAGTTTTTTTATAGTCACCATGTCCTGGATATTGTTTTCTCTTTTTGGATCTGTCCCGTTTTTTATTAGTGGTTCAATTCCTTCATTTACTGACGCGTTTTTTGAGACAATATCGGGTTTTACAACAACCGGAGCAACAATCTTGAAGGATGTTGAAAGTATGCCTTATGGTTTGATGTTCTGGAGATGTGTGACTCAATGGCTTGGAGGTATTGGAGTTATTGTTTTTTCTCTTGTTTTTTTGCCCTTTTTTGGTGGAGAGGCTTCTCAGTTGTTTGATGCCGAAACTACAGGACTGTTCCATGATCGGTTTCGTCCCCGGGTAGTTGAAGTGGCGAAGAGGATTTGGGGGATCTATATGTTTTTTACATTGTTGCTGATCCTGCTACTCTATTTAGGTCCAATGAATTTGTATGACGCAGTTTGCCATGCGATGACAACAATTTCTACCGGAGGATATTCGACAAAGCAGGCAAGTATTGCTTACTGGGGGTCTTCTTATCTGGAAATTGTAGTTGTTATCTTTATGATCATATCTGCGATCAATTTTTCTATTTATTATTTCCTTATAAAAAAGAATTTCAAACGGGTTTTACACGATGAAGAGATTCATTGGTTTTTAGGTATAATTTTGGGGGCGACAGTAATTGTTATGATTGGTCTGGTAATTATGAATCCGGAGATCAGGCATTTTGATAATTTCCGAAACTCGTTATTCCAAGTTGTATCACTGATGACTACCACTGGTTTCTCTACTCAGGATTATGTGCCTTGGGGACCATTTTTTTGGGTGATTCTTCTTGTCCTGATGATTATTTGTGGTTGTGCCGGTTCAACGAGTGGAGGATTAAAGGTTGTCAGGGTTGTTGTTTTGATAAAGAATGCGTTGAATGAATTTGGTCGCTTGATCCATCCCAGAGCTGTAATTCCCGTCAGGTTGAATGGTAATGCCCTTTCATTAGATGTAGTACAACGTTTATTAGCCTTTGTATTTCTATATCTGGTGATTATCCTTTTTGCTGTGATAGCTCTTCTTTTCACAGGTATAGAATTCGATGAGGCTATTGGAGCTGCAGTTACCGCGATAGGAAATGTTGGTCCCGGGTTGGGAAGTCATGGCCCTTCCGGATCTTTCTACGAACTTTCGGACTTTGCAAAATGGCTGCTTTCTTTTCTGATGCTGATTGGTCGTCTTGAACTTTTCACTGTTTTGATCCTTTTTACTCCGGGTTTCTGGAAGAGATAAAAATAGTGTACCATTCACCTCCGATTTTATATTGAAAATTTCAGGATTATCCCGTGATTTGCAGGAATTTTACAATCAGCACACGAATCCGGATTTAAGCTTAGTGTGATCTTGTCTCCAGAAAGCAGTTCTGTTGCAATGGTTTTTATCGGTTTAATCTTCATGAATTCGAATACATGTGCCGGCAGACATACAGTGCAGTCCACATCACTACTTTCGAAGTTGGCAACAATTAATAAAACTTCTTTTCCCGATTGTCTCATAAATGCAAATTGCTTTTCTGGATTGAAGTTTGGGTTATTGTAATTGGCATACATCAAATCGTACGAAATTCCTTTAAAAATGGCTTTTTCATCATTGCAGAGATTCAAAAGCTTATCATAGAAATTCTTGATGTCTTTTTGTTCTTTTGTAAGGTTCTTGACTCCAAATTGTCCGTTGTTGTACCAATTACGAAGCGATTCCACACTCCAATAATCAAAGATTGTTGTTCTTCCGTCTTTCCCACTGAAGCCTTCTGCGTCCATCCCTTTTTCTCCAAGTTCCTGACCACAATAAATCATCAAAGGATTGGAATATAAAGTAGCCGCAACAATCATTGCAGGAAAGGCTTTTTTAGGATCCCCGGCGAAAAAATCGGAGGCAATACGTTGTTCGTCGTGATTTTCAAGAAAGTACAACATTTTATCACGAATATCATCCAATGATTGCCAGCAATGGGTAATGGCTGCAGCACTTTCTTCCCCACGAATAATGGCCCGTAAAGTGTCGTACAAGCCTACTTTGTCGTACAAATAGTCGAATTTTCCATCGAAGATATAGCTTCTGTAAGCATCCGGATTATAGATTTCAGCAATAAAATCGACATTCCGGTATTTCTTTTTTACTTGAGGAATAGCCCATCCCCAGAATTCTACAGGGACCATTTCTGCCATGTCACATCGGAAAGTGTCAACCTTTTTGGAAGCCCAAAATAACACGATTTCTAACATCTTATACCAAGTGTCAGGAGCCGGATCAAAGTAGCGGTGGTGTCCTCCAAGGTAATCAATTCCGTAATTTAACTTGATGGTTTCATACCAGTCATGTTTATTGGGATGCGCATCGAAACGATTATTCCCGGTAGCTTTTGCCGGATATTCTTTATAGGAGACTCCGTTTTCATCTGAGATGTCGAAATTTGGGGTAAATTCTTGTCCGGGGATATAATAGAAGTTGTTGTTGACATCGTAGCTTGTATGCAGATTGTCGTTTTCTCCCAGATCGGTAACCTTTTTGGGTTTCGCATCCGATTTATATTGTCGTGCAACGTGATTAGGAATAAAGTCTATTATAAGTTTTAGACCTGCTTCGTGGGTTCGTTCCACAAGAGATTCGAATTCTTTCATTCGTTGAGGAACCTGAATTGCCAAATCAGGATCTATGTCAAAGTAATCTTTGATGGCATAAGGAGAACCTGCTTGTCCTTTTACTACGGCAGGATGGTCCTTTGAGATTCCCTCCGTTAAGTAATCGGTTTTGGTAGCATGTTCAATCAATCCGGTGTACCAGATGTGGGTATATCCCATCTTTTTGATTTCAGTTAATGTCTTTTTTGTGAAATGATCCATTTTGCCGGAACCATTCTCTGTGATACTACCATTAGGTTTATTACAGGCATTGGTATTCCCGAACAAACGTGGAAGCACTTGATAAATTATCATTTTTTCTGAACTCATATACTTTGATTTTTTAACTTAATAACTGAAAAAAAGGCGGACTTATATTAAGCCCGCCTTTAATTTTGTGTGATAGTTATCGATTAATATCTGTCTCTACCATAACCACCGCCGCGATTGTTGTTAAATTCGCGTCTTGGTCTTTCTTCTCTTGGACGAGCTTCTGAAACAGAGATTGTTCTTCCGTCGAATTCAGCACCATTCAATTCTGCAATAGCTTTAGTTGCTGCATCGTTGTCTTCCATTTCAACGAATCCGTAACCTTTTGATCTTCCAGTCATACGGTCAGTAACTACTTTAGCTGAAGTGATGTTTCCGTACTCTTCGAAAAGATTTGACAAATCGGCATCGTTTACCTTGAAACTCAGACCTGCAATAAAAATGTTCATTCTGTAAAAAAAATAAAAATTGTGAATAAATAAACCAGATGAGAATTATCGCAGTGATGACAAAATAAACGAAGTTTATACTCGAAAAAATGGTAATAACTCTGATAAAATACTCAAATGTTGAGGACAAAGATAGACTAATTTGCTGACATTGCAAGCGTTTAGCCTAAAAAGTTGGAAAATTTAAAATCTGAAAATTGAAAATTAACTTATATTTACAAGCTAATTTTCAATTTTCGGATTAGGTAAGCTTTATTCAATAATGATAAGATCTGCACCTTCCATGACAGTATCTCCCTTATTGGCTTTAACTTCTTTTACTACTCCGTCACGATCGGAATTGATGGCATTCTCCATTTTCATAGCTTCTAATACAGCTACTTTTTGACCTTTTTTCACAGAATCTCCTACTTTACAGAGAATCTCCAGGATTGTACCTGGTAGTGGAGAACGTAGAATTCCTGCTCCTTCAGACTGTGGTTGAGGACGAGAGATAGGAGGAACAGCGGCCGGTGCCGGACGTTTGATGGCAGCTATTTGTGGTGTTGCTGGTTTGTCCATCTCAACCTTATAGGAACTACCGTTAACTTCAACATCAGCAATATTACCGTCAATAGTGTTAACGACTACTTTATAAGTATTTCCGTTGATTATATATTTGAAACTTCTCATTGTTCTTTAATTTATCTGGGTAATTGTCTTAAGCTATAAATCTTTGAATTCCACGGGGAATAGTTGCGTGCTATATTTTTAATTGTCAATATAGTATTTTCATCATCATGCACAGCTTCTTTCATTTCATAAATAGCCATTGCAATAGCAGCATGTATTTCTTCTGCTTTCGGAGTAATTACGTCATGTTTTTCTGTCATAATATAGCAAATTACAATGGTAAATTATCGTGTTTCTTCGGTGGATTTATTTGCTTTTTAGTAGCCAGTTGATTTAATGCACGGATTATACGGAAACGGGTATTTCTCGGCTCGATAACATCGTCGATATAACCGTATTTGGCTGCATTGTAGGGGTTTGCAAAGGCTTTTGTGTATTCCCGCTCTTTTTCAGCCAGATAAGCTGTTGGGTCCGGAGATTCTTTAGCTTCTCTGGCGTAGAGAACTTCAACAGCACCGGCGCCACCCATTACTGCGATTTCAGCTGTAGGCCAGGCGTAGTTCATGTCTCCGCGTAATTGCTTGCAGCTCATCACAATATGTGCTCCTCCATAAGATTTGCGTAATGTAACGGTAACTTTAGGAACAGTAGCTTCTCCGTAAGCATAAAGCAATTTAGCTCCATGTACAATAACGCCACCGTATTCCTGACCTGTTCCAGGAAGGAATCCCGGTACGTCAACCAAAGTAACCAAAGGAATATTGAATGCATCGCAAAAACGTACAAAGCGGGCAGCTTTACGGGATGCGTTGATATCAAGTACTCCGGCTAAACATTTTGGCTGATTGGCTATAATACCTACAGATTGTCCGTTGAAACGGGCGAAACCGACAATAATATTTTGAGCATAATCGGCGTGTACTTCAAGGAACTCTCCACTGTCGATAATAGCTCCGATTACTTCATACATGTCGTATGGTTTGTTTGGACTGTCTGGGATGATGTCATTCAATGTGTCTTCCAAACGATCGATTGGGTCATTGTTGATCATCATTGGAACCTCTTCCAGATTATTTTGAGGTATAAAACTTAGTAATTTGCGTATGAGTGCAATACCTTCTTCACCATTTTCAACGGCAAAGTGGGTAACGCCGGAACGTGAAGCGTGAACGGTCGCTCCTCCAAGTTCTTCCTGAGTAACATCTTCTCCGGTAACTGTTTTTACTACTTTAGGGCCGGTAAGGAACATATAACTCATTCCTTTTGCCATGATAGTAAAGTCTGTAAGAGCAGGAGAGTAAACAGCACCACCGGCACAAGGGCCGAAGATACCTGAAATTTGAGGAACTACCCCTGATGCAAGAATGTTGCGTTGAAAGATTTCTGCATATCCTGCCAATGCATTGATGCCTTCCTGGATACGAGCACCTCCCGAGTCGTTGATGCCGATGATCGGAGCACCCATTTTCATAGCCAGATCCATTACTTTACAGATTTTCATAGCCATGGTTTCAGACAAAGAACCTCCGATTACCGTGAAATCCTGAGCAAAGATATATACCAGACGACCTTCGATAGTTCCGTAACCGGTGACGACTCCATCTCCAAGGTATTGTTTTTTCTCCATTCCGAAGTTCGTACAACGGTGTTGTACAAACATGTCGAGCTCTTCAAAACTGCCTTCATCAACCAGCATCGTAATGCGTTCACGTGCGGTGTATTTCCCCTGGGCATGTTGTTTTTCAATGGCTGCTTCTCCACCACCCAATCGAGCTTTGTTCCGTAGTTCAATAAGCTCCTTTACTTTTTCAAGTTGATTACTCATAATTTGTATAAGAAATTAAGAAAAGTTAAAATCATTTATTATCGCAAAGTTCAGTTAGTACACTGCATGTGGATTTAGGGTGCAGGAAAGCAATATTCAATCCTTCAGCACCTCCACGAGGAGCTTTGTCAATCAGTTGAACACCATTTGATTCAACATCGGCCAAAGCTTCGGCCACATCTGGTACTGCAAATGCGATGTGGTGAACACCTTCTCCTTTTTTCTCAATAAATTTTGCAATTGTAGATTCTTCGGAAGTAGGCTCCAGAAGTTCGATTTTTGTTTGTCCTACTTTAAAAAATGCAGTTTTTACTTTTTGATCTTCAACAACCTCAATGTTGTAGCATTTTAGTCCTAAAACTTGCTCGTAATAAGGAAGACATGCTTCAATACTTTTTACGGCGATTCCCAAATGTTCGATATGAGAAATGTTCATAAATAAGAATTTAAATGTAGTAAAAATTTAAACAAGGCTACAAAGTTAGCTTTCTTACGGCTAATAAAGAAATTTTTCCAGAAATATTTTTTTTTCTGAAATGTTAATTTAATAATATTGCAAGAGAATTAGTACATTTGCATTATCAAACAAAAATATCTAATCAAATGAAAATAATTAATTTAAAAACAGTCTTATGTATTGTTATGATTCTTTGCGCTACTACCGGTCTATTTGCGGAAAAAAGAACAGACAAAGCAGTCAGTGACAGAAAATATTGGACGGATCTTCTTTATAAGATTTCCGAACCGGTATTGAGTAATATGAGCAAAGGCGAATTAGTAAAAAATATGGAGTTGGAGCTCTCTCCTCGCTGGGACGGACGAAGTGAGAGAGTGAGTTATATGGAAGCTTTTGGCCGTTTGATGTGTGGGTTAGCTCCCTGGCTGACTTTGCCGGATGATGGTACGGAAGAGGGGAAGCAGCGGAAACAGCTCCGGGAATGGGCATTGAAAAGTTATGCTAATGCTGTTGATCCTGAAAGTCCGGATTATTTGGAATGGAAAAGAGAAGGACAGCCCTTGGTAGATGCGGCTTTTCTTGCTCAAAGTTTAATACGAGCTCCGAAACAATTGTGGGAGCCCCTCGATGAACTGACTAAAAAGCGCTATATTGAAGAGTTTACAGCTTTGAGGCGTGTCATTCCTGGGTATTCTAATTGGCTTTTATTCAGTGCTATGATTGAGACATTCCTGCTTTCGGTCGATGCTCAATATGATGCTTATAGAATAACGATGGCTCTCCGAAAAGTGGAGGAATGGTATGTCGGTGATGGTTGGTATAGCGATGGACCCCATTTTACTTTTGATTACTATAATAGTTTTGTCATTCAACCGATGTATGTTGAAATATTAGAAATTTTGAAAGAAAAAAAGAGAATCAATACTCAGGGATTTGACCCGGCCTTAGAGAGAATGAAACGTTACGGGGTTATCCTTGAGCGTTTGATTTCGCCGGAAGGAACTTTCCCTGTATTTGGACGTTCCATCACATACCGTATGGGAGTGTTTCAACCATTATCGTTGTTGGCATGGAAATATGGCCTTTCTGCGGAATTGACTAACGGACAAGTAAGAGCCGGATTAACCGCTTGTATGAAGAATATGTTTGCTGTTTCCGGAAATTTCAACAAGTCAGGATTTTTGCAATTAGGTTTTGCCGGTCATCAGCCGGGTATATCCGATTCTTATACTAATAACGGTAGCTTGTATCTGACTTCTTTTGTTTTCCTTCCATTGGGTTTACCGGCAGATCATCCTTTCTGGACAGATGCTCCTCAGGATTGGACTTCTAAAAAAGCATGGACAGGCCAGGAATTTCCAAAAGATAAAGCTTCAAAATAAGTCACTCTATCTATCGCCAAATGTTGACGAAAGCTCTTTTTGAGAAACTATTCAAGGAAAATTATTCGAGATTATATCGGATAGTTTGGGGATATTTTGCAAATAATGAGTTGGCGGATGAAATTGTAAGTGAAACATTTATTAAACTCTGGAACTCGCGGGAAACACTTAAAATAGAGTTTTCTTGTGAGGATTATTTGACCCGGATTTTGATAAATACTTGCGTCGATTATTATCGAAAAGAACGTATTAGAAAAGAAAAGACAATTCATATAGATGAAAATGTGATTGTTTGTACTTCACTTGCGGATTTGGATCAGGATCCACTGGATTATGTTGTAACCAGAGAGCAGGAAGCCATTATAGAAAAAGCCATTAAAGAACTTCCTGCACGTTATAGGGAGACATTTTCCCTTATCAAGATAGAAGGTCTTAGCTATGAAGAGGCTGCTGGAAAGATGAAGGTGAGTAAAAATACAGTTAAATCCAACTTGAAAGATGCAACCAATATTCTGAAAGAAAAATTGGAGAAAAGGATTGTTTGTATTTTGTTGATTGTTAACATTATAAGTCAATTTTGTTAAAATAATTTAAAAATAACCCACCCTTCGAAAGGTTTTTTAACGTCTTTAATGTGTATGAAGCAGTATGATGAATCCAGACTAAAAGTGCTTTCTTCATTTTTTCTTGAACGAGGATTAAATGTGGAAGAGACTCAGGAACTTAAAGAGCTCTTGAAGCACCCTGTTGCATTGGAATATTTTAAAAAAGAGTATTTGTTGAATTCTGCCGTTTTTCCAGGCGATAAACAAGTTAATGAAGCATGGGACAGGATTCAAAAGCAAATTGAAGAGTCATATATTCCAGAATATAGTAATGTAAGGAAAATTCGAAATTATAGTTGGTTTAGGACTGTGGCAGCTTCGGTTGCAATGTTTATCTTAGGGGCTTTGGTATATTATTTTGCATTTGATTTTAATAAGGGCATAGGTTTGGTCGGTTTTTCTCATAAAATTGAAAGTCCTGAAAAATTAACAACTAAAATTTATGTTCCGCTCGGATCAAGATCGAAAATAGAACTACCTGATGGTACTTCTGTCCATCTGAATGCGGGGAGTATGCTCGAATATGGAATGGATTATGGAGCTGATTCCAGAAATGTGAAGTTGGAGGGAGAAGCTTATTTTAAGGTTGCAAAGAAAGACAGCTGTTTGTTTACCGTAATGGCTAAAAATACGTCAATTAGTGCGTTAGGAACAGAATTCAATGTTAAGGCCTATCGTGAAGAAAATTTTGTTCAGACAACTCTGGTGGAGGGTTCTGTGAGGGTCGATCCTGACGTTGTTTCACAAGTGGAAGATGTCATTCTTAAGCCAAATCAATCCTTGACAGTTTACAAAGATAACGCAAAGCTGACATCTGCAGGAAATAAGCCGGTGACTACAAAGACTAAATCAGCACTTACTCAATTTGAAGCACCCAGATTAGTGGATATTTCAATGAAAGTAGTCAATCCCGTGTTATATACTTCATGGAAGGATGCCCGTTGGGTTATTGAGGGTGAAGAATTGGAAAGTCTGGCTCAGAAATTACAGCGACGTTATAATGTAAATATCTTAATTGCCAGTCCGGCTCTCAAAAAATATAAATTTAACGCAATAATTGAAGACGAAACGTTAGAACAAGTAATGGATCTTCTGAAAAATATAGCTCCGATAAATTATTTTGTGGATAAGAACACCGTCGTTCTTGGAGTGAATCCGGAGCAAAGCAAGGCGTTTGAACGATCAATGAATAGCAAATAATGTCATTTAATTGTTAATTAATAGATTTTGCCTATGAAATAAACGGATTAAAGAACCGGGAAATACGGCAATATTCCCCGGTCAAATTCAAATTGAATCAAAGTTACAAATTAGTGTGTAGTACTTAAAAACAATTTAAATTTTTACAAAGGTATGAAAAAATTACATTCTGGAGGCAACCGGAGGCTTTTTTGTGTAACCAAAGCTCTGGTAATTCTCTTTTTCTATGCTTTTACTCAAGCAGCATTTGCCACTAACGGATTTTCACAGACTACGGTTAGTCTGGATCTGAATAATGTGGAAATCAAAAATGTTATTAAATCAATTGAAAATCAAACTGAATATCGCTTCTTCTATACCGAAGGCCTGAGCGATATGAATCAGAAGGTTAATGTTCATGCTCGGAACAAGAGCGTCGAACAAGTGTTGGGGGAAGTTCTTTCTTCCACTCGTTTGGGGTATAAAGTGAACGACAACAAGACAGTCATTATTGCTCCGAAAGAGACTATGCAGCAGGATAAGATAACTGGTATTGTTACAGACAATACAACAGGAGAGCCTCTTGTTGGAGTTAGTGTTGGAGTAAAAGGTACTTCTATCGGGGGAACTACCGATGGAAATGGCCGATATAGCTTAACCACATCCAATCAAGATGTAATCCTGGTTTTTAATTATCTTGGTTACAAATCGAAAGAAGTAAAAATTGGTAGTAGTAAAGTTTTTGATATTGCTCTTGAAGAAGATGTACAATTACTTGATGAAGTGGTAGTTGTAGGTTACGGCACACAAAAGAAAGCTAATCTAACAGGTTCTGTATCTTCTATTGCATCTGAAAAAATCGAAAACCGTCCGGTAGCTAACCTTTCTTCTTCTTTATCAGGTCTGGCTGCAGGTGTAACAGTTAGACAAGGATCCGGAAATCCGGGTTCGGATGGAGCATCAATCCGTATTCGCGGTGTCGGCACATTCAATAACGACTACAGAGGCCCGATGATTATTGTCGATGGTTCTGTAGGAAGTTTGGACTCTGTAAACCCAGATGACGTAGAATCGATTTCTGTATTGAAAGATGCTGCTTCTGCTGCAATTTACGGTTCCCGTGCTGCAAACGGGGTTGTTCTTGTGACGACTAAAAGAGGTAAAAAAGAAGCGACTCCTCGTGTTACATATACCGGAATATTCTCATCTGAGCGTCCGGGTAATACCTACAATTTTGAGACGGATTATACAACATACATGAAGTATTTTAATGAAGCTCAACGAAATATATCAACCAGTGCAAATCCGATTGTTCGTTATCCGGATTCTGTAATCGAAAAATGGGGAAATGCAAAAACTAATCCTAATGGAATGAGTGAATATGAAGGAGTACCTAACTGGTTAGCTTATCCCAATACTAACTGGAATGATGTTTTGTTTCAGGATAATCTGTATCAAAAACACAATTTGTCTATTTCAGGAGGTAGTAAAAACTCTAATTACCTGATGTCCTTGATGTATATGGACAACCCTGGGACAATGGACAATACAGGATTGGACCGTTATCAGATACGCGTCAATCTGGAAAGTCAAATTGCCAACTTCCTGAAATTAGGAACTCAAACTTTTGCAATGAGACAAAGAAAGAAACCGGGAGATCCTGCAAATGCATTTACTTATATGTTTCAAACAGTGCCCGGAATGACTCCAATGCATGACGGTAAATTCGGCGGCCCGGAAGCTGCAGAAGAAGATGCGACCGCAAACAACCTTTTAAAATACTTGTACGATACAGGTGGAGACAAGATTACGACACGAGTAAATACAACCTGGTATGCCATTGCCGAACTTTACAAAGGCCTGACTCTGGAAGGAAATTTCAATTATCAGGACTACCGGTATGATAATGAATCTTATACTGTTTCCAATGATCAGTATAGTTTCAGAACCAACACGGTGTCCCGTTACGGTTCTAATTTAACAACAGCAACTACCGCTTATAACTCTACCCGGGACTACCAATATACAGCGAAAGCAATTTTAAATTATCTGAATAAATTTGGAGACCATGACATTAATGCTATGTTGGGTTATGAGCAATTTTATTACAATAACCAGACTGCAAATGCCAGTATGCGTGGTTTGATGGACTTTTCAATTACACAATTGTCCAGTGCTTCAGAAATGAATTCTATTTCTGGTGGTGAACAGGATTATGCGATGATTTCTTATTTAGGAAGATTAAATTACGGTTACAAAGGCAAATATTTGTTTGAAGCAAATTTCCGTACAGATTATTCTTCCAGATTTTCTCCGGAAAGTAGAAGGGGAACATTCCCTTCTTTCTCAGCAGGGTGGAGAATTTCTGAAGAGTCTTTTATGGCTTCAACTCGTGATTTCCTTGATAATTTGAAATTAAGAGCTTCCTGGGGTGAGTTAGGAAATACAACTTCCGGCTATTATGATTGGCAAGCTGTTTACGGATCAAACAATACTTTTGCTTCGGATTACAGGAATACTTATTATACTTTCGGAAATACAATAGTAAAAGGCTTAGCTCAAACGAAATTAGCAAATCCATTTTTGAAGTGGGAAAGTATTACTTCTACAGGCATTGGCCTGGATGCTCTATTGTTAAATCAGCGTTTAAATATTGAGTTGGATTATTATGATAAACTGACAAAAGATATCTTAACATCTCCTCCTATCTATTTGACAATGGGTACAGTAGGTGCTCCTACAAAAAATACCTCGGATATGCGAAATCGTGGTTTCGAAATTTCTGCAGGTTGGAATGACCGGATTGGTGATGTAAATTATTCAATTTCAGGTAATTTCTCTTACAACAACAATAACGTGGAAAATTACTTGGGAAAATTGGATCAAGGCTGGGTAACAGATGATCAAGGAAATAAAACATACCAAACAAACCTTGGAAAAGTAAATGGAGGTAGCGGACGAGAAGTAATCATCGAAGGTCACCAGTACAATGAATATTTCCTTCGTACTCATTACAAAGGTACCGGAACTTATAAGAATGGAGAGGGAGCTGTTGATCCTAATGGCGGACCTAAAGATGGTATGATCCGTACTCCGGAAGATTTACAATGGTTAAGAGATATGCAGGCTGCCGGATATAAATTCGGTGTAAATACTATAGGAAAAACAGCGATGTGGTATGGTGAGTATATTATGGCAGACACAAATGGAGATGGAATATATGGAAACGACTATGACCGTAGTTTCCTCAACAAATCATCTCTTCCTAAGTATGGATTTGGTATTAACCTGGCAGCTTCCTGGAAAGGTTTCGATTTTTCAATGCAGTGGGCTGGTAACGCCGGAATGTGGTATTATGTTTATGAGAGGGGAGTTACGTCAACTGCTATAGGTGATCGTGAAGCAATGAATTCGGATATCTTAAAAGACCATTATTATTATAACGAAAGTGATCCAAGTGATCCAAAAAACAATATTTATAGTAAAAATACCCGTTTAAGATATGCTTCACAAGGAGCCAATATGGAAAATGATGCTTTCTTATACAATGCGTCCTATGCTAAGTTGAAAAACCTGCAAATTGGTTATACCTTTCCAAAAGCGTGGGTACAGAAAGCTCGTATCAATAATTTGAGAATATTCCTGTCGGGAGAAAATTTAGTAACCATAACAGACTTCCCTGGACTTGATCCTGAAATAGGAGCTTCTGTCAATGTGTATCCGACAGCTACTCAATATGCTGCAGGTATTAATCTTACATTTTAATTAAATCAATGAACAATATGAAACGATTATTTTATATATTCATCACAGCAGTCGGTCTTTCGGTAAGTTTTAATTCTTGTACCGATATATTGGATACTGCACCATATAGTTCTGCTGCATCATCAACGATGTGGACAACAGAGAATTTAACGGATTTGGGGGTTGCCGGTATATATGGCAACATGAGAAATATGGCCTTCGTAAACGGAGCATCCGGATATGGATACTTTGGTTTTGATCAATGGGGATATACCGGACAGGCTCGTAGCTCGGAACCTATTATTGCAGGCACAATTACAGTTGGAAATGGTCTTTTTAGTTTGTATTGGAAACGAATGTATGAAGGAATTCATCGTGCAAATGATGCTATCGCCAATATTCCTACAAAATCTCCAATTTCGGCAGAAAAGAAAGGACGATTGGTTGCTGAGTGTAAATTCTTGAGGGCATATTACTATTACCGTTTGAATGAGTTATATAAGGGAGTTCCGGTTTATTTGGAGCCTATCGACGAATCTGAGTGTACCAAAACTCAGTCAACAGAAACTGAAGTCTGGGAAGTGATCATTAAAGATCTGACAGATTGTATAAATGAACCGAATCTTCCCAATATTGACCTGACCGGCGGACGTGTTACTAAAGGCGCAGCTTATACTTTGAGAGGTAAAATTTATTTGTTCCAGAAAAAATGGGATTTGGCTGCTGCCGATTTTGCTAAAGTTGGAGAATGTGGCTATTCTTTGTTCCAGGGAGGATATAAAGAATTGTTTACTCAGGCAAATGAACGTTGTGCTGAAATGATTTTTAGCGTTCAGAACTATGATGAAGTCGGGTTTGGCGGCAATTCACAGTTTTATTGTGGCGGTCGTTCTGCTTTTGGATCTTGTTGGAACACCTTTTTGCCTTCACCCTGTGGAGTGGATCTTTATGAAAATAAAGATGGAAGTCCATTTAATTGGGATGATGTGATCCCCGGATATTCTACAATGAATGCGAATGACAGAGAAATCTTCTTTCTTCGTGATACTGTTGGAACTTATCAACAAATATTATCCTTATTTCCGACCAATCCAACATTAGCAGATACTCGGGCAAAAGCAGTAAGAGCTGCTGTTGATACCCGTTTGAAGGCATTAGCATCTGTTAAAGACAAATATTTACCTTCAGGAAACGAAGCCCGGATTAGAAAAGCCTATACAAACAGGGATCCACGCCTGGAAATGAATGTAATTACTCCTTATGCTAAATGGAACGGAGTAATTGGATTAGGATCCGCTGCTCAAATTTCTACTTTACGTTGGCCTTTCGTGAACCAGGATATTGAAGATAACTGGACAGACTCCAGATCACAATGTTTTTATCTGTATCGTAAATTTGTTTATGAAGGAGATGCTCCTCTTACTACTCGTGAACGTTGCCCGACTGATGAACCGATCTTCCGCTATGCAGATGTTCTTTTGATGTGGGCAGAAGCTTTGGTCGAACAAAACAAATTAGCAGAGGCTGCTGAAAAAGTGAACTTGGTTAGAGCCAGAAAAACAGTGGAAATGCCTGCTGTTAAGTACGCTAATCAAGCTGATTTACGTGAAAAAGTGAGAAATGAACGTAGAGTGGAATTTCTTAATGAAGGTGTGAACTTCTTTGATGAAATGCGCTGGGGTACATTTAAAGAAAACAAATTCAAAGCAGGAAATGGAATTTTGCACATGTGGGGAGGGGTAGTTGCATCTGCATACGTGTGGCCAACCGGTAATGACCTGAATATTTGGCCGGTTCCTTCCGGAGAAACTGAGAAAAACAAGAATTTAAAGCAAACTCCAGGCTGGATTTATTGATCTGAAGCAGATCGAACTGGTATATTGAAAATATTTTAAAACTAAAATTGAAAAGGGTATCTGATTGAAATTATTCACAGATACCCTTTTCCTTTCAAATAAATTGCCTATATTTGTTATTAAAATATATAAAATAATATTAAACCATGAAATTCAAGACAATTTTGTTAATATTTTGCTGTACGATTTTCGTGTTTACCTCTTGTCGGAGTAAGGAAAAGGTATTTATAAAAAACAATGTGAAATTTGCGGAAGAACAGACTACGTTGATGCTTAAGCAAACAGGTGATCCAAAAGGGAAATATCCCCGAACACTTAATAAAGAAGGGAAATTCTCCACAACAGGAATGTATGACTGGACTCCGGGATTTTTTCCGGGAACACTCTGGTATCTTTATGAATTAAGTGGTAACGAATATTGGAAAACAGAAGCAACCAAGTGGACAGAAAGCTTAGAGCCTCTGAAAACTTTTACAGGTCACCACGATTTAGGATTTATGATGTATTGCAGCTATGGCAATGCTTATCGCCTTAATCCTACTGAAGAATATAAAAAGATATTGATTGAAAGTGCAAATTCGTTATCCACTCGTTATAACCCTATAACAAAGGTGATTAAATCGTGGAATTATCGTAAAGCATGGAATGATACTACAGAATGGTTCTATCCGGTAATCATTGACAATATGATGAATCTGGAAATGCTGTTTTTTGCATCGAAAGTTTCCGGAGATAGGAAATATTATGATATTGCCGTGACACATGCGAACACAACAATCAAAAACCACCTGCGTCCGGATTACAGTTCGTATCATGTCGTCGATTACGATACAGTTACCGGAGCTGTAAAAGATCAGGCAACCTGCCAGGGATATAGTGATAACTCTACCTGGGCACGTGGGCAGGCGTGGGGGATTTATGGTTTTACCATGATGTTCCGAGAAACAGGTGACTCTATCTATCTGGATGTTGCTAAAAAGATGACCGACTGGTACCTGAATAACCCAAATCTCCCTGCGGATAAAGTCCCTTATTGGGATTTCAATGCGGGACAAGCCGGATATCAACCGGAAGGCAAGTCAAAAGCAAAAGAAATCACAGGAAAATACCGGGATGCTTCAGCTGCTGCAATTGTTGCTTCTGCGTTGTTTGAACTTGGAGAATACGCTAAAAACAAGAAATATTCGGAAGCTGCAATTGATATCGTTCATGCCTTGGGATCTCCTGAATATCGTGCACCATTAGGGCAAAACGGTGATTTTATCCTGATGCATAGTGTGGGAAGTATTCCTCATGGAGCAGAAGTGGATGTTCCCTTGGTATATGCCGACTATTATTATATTGAAGCTTTACAACGTTATAATAAATACTTAAATAAGTAAATTGGGACCCAATAAATTGGAGCTATATCAAACGCACTGTTTTCCGAACGGCCTGAGAGTCATCCATCTGTCATCATCAAGTCCGGTATCTTATTGCGGTTTTGCAGTAAATGCCGGGACTCGTGATGAGAGGCCTGAAGAATATGGAATGGCCCACTTTGTGGAACATCTTTTGTTTAAAGGGACTCAAAAGCGCAAAGCCTGGCATATCCTTAACCGGATGGAAAATGTAGGAGGAGAACTAAACGCTTATACCACTAAAGAAGATACATTTATTTATTCTTCTTGCTTGTCTGAGGATGCAGAGCGGGCTATAGAGCTTCTTTGTGACTTGGTCTGTAATTCCCAATTCCCGGAAAAAGAGATTATAAAAGAAAGGGAAGTCGTTCTTGACGAAATTAATTCCTATAAAGACAACCCCTCTGAGTTGATTTTTGATGATTTTGAAAACCTCTTATTTGAAGATCATGCCATTGGCCATCATATTTTAGGAGAAAAAAAATTCCTAAAAAAATTTAACCAAAAGATGTGTTTGGAATTTTTTAATGAACATTATCGTCCGGAAAATATGGTGTTCTTTTTCTATGGTCAAACGGCTTTTCAAAAGATTGTCAGACTGGTAGAGAAGTGTTGGAATGAAAAAAATGGACTGAATGGAAACAATGAAGAATTGTCAAATCGACGGAGTCAAAATAAGCGTATTGTTCCTTCTATAATTGTTCCAAAGCAGATTGAAACTGATAAAAAATTACATCAAGCTCATGTGATGATTGGTGCCAGAGCGTATGATTTGCATCATCCGAAACGTACCGGGCTTTATCTGCTAAATAATATTCTTGGTGGACCTGGTATGAACAGTCGCCTGAATCTTAGTCTGCGAGAAAAATTTGGCTTGGTCTATAATGTGGAAGCCGGATTGACTACGTATTCGGATTCAGGTATTATTACTATTTATTTTGGCACGGATCCGAAATCAAAAGAGAAGTGTATTGAGCTTACAATGAAGGAGATAGATCGATTACGAGTTGAGAAATTAAAATTGTCTCAGTTAATGGCAGCTAAAAAGCAGCTTAAAGGACAACTGGGCATTTCATCCGACAATGGAGAAAACCTTGCTTTAGGTATGGGAAAGAGCTTTTTACATCTTAAAAAATATGATAATCTACAACAGGTTTATTCAAAAATAGATAAAATAACAGCAGAAGAATTACAGGAAATAGCAAACGAAGTATTTGCCGAGAATAACTTATTCAGGTTGACCTATATTTGAAAAATTCTTATCTTTGTAAGATGACAAAGAGTTATCTTATTTATATCATTCTTCTAATTTATTTTACTCAATCACACTCCCAGGAATTAATCCTCCCTATGGATATTCCTCCCTCATTAAGTGGTAATTTTGGAGAATTGAGAAATAATCATTTTCATTCCGGTATTGATTTTAAGACTCAGGGAAAAACCGGGTTTCCGGTTAAATCGGTAAAAGATGGTTATGTTTCCCGGATTTTTGTTTCTCCAACAGGATTCGGACGAGCGATTTATGTCAATCATCCTGACGGAACTATGACTGTTTACGGACATGTTGAACGTTTTTCAAATGCCATAGAATCGGTAGTGGTTGACGAGCAATATAAGAGGGAGGCGTTTTCATTGGATTTATCGTTTTCACAGGGAAAGATCCCTGTAAAAAAGGGAGAAGTTATTGCATATAGTGGTAACGCCGGTAGTTCCGGAGGACCTCATCTTCATTTTGAAGTTCGAAATGCTTCTGGCGACGTAATTATGGACCCCCTGCCGTTTTTTTATAAACAACTTCCGGATACTCGTGTTCCGGAAATTCGTAGTTTGATGTTCTTTCCTCAGAAGGGAAAAGGTATTGTTAATTCCAGCGTCAAAGACCAGGTTGTATCTATTGTTAAAAATAAATCTGGTAAGCAAGTATTGAAGAATGTTGTTACAGCTTGGGGTGAAATTGGTATTGGGGTGAAAGCATACGATCTGATGAATGGATCTTCAAATGTTTACGGAGTCAAGGAAATAATACTTACAATGGATGGGAAAAAGATTTTTCATTCCCGGATCGATCGTTTTTCATTTTCGGAATCCCGTTATGTCAATAGTTTTATCAGTTGGGAAGACTGGACAAACAACCGTTCTTTCCACATGAAGTCGTTTGCTGAGCCGGGGAATAAACTTCAGATTTATAAAATGGGAGGAAATGGGATCATGACCATTAATGAAGAACGGACATATTCTATGGAATATAGTTTGATAGATACTTATGGAAACAAAACTATTTTCAAATTTTCAATAATAGGAAAGAAAGCGATAATTCCACAGTACAAGGGTATTGGGACATTGTATCTGTATAATAATGACAACATAATTAAAGAAAAAGGTCTTCAACTGAAAATTTCTCAAGGAAACTTGTACAAAAATGCTTATTTGAAAGTGAATTTGACAGATCATTATACTCCATTTTCACCATTATATAGCATCAATGAAAAAATACCTCTGCATACAGCATGTCCGCTTACCTTGGATATAATAAACGATACTTATCCTGATAAATCGAAATATGGCGTGGTGAATGTCAATGAAAGAGGAGAGTCTTGGTTAGGTGGAGAATATAAGGATTCAAAAATGCAATTATCTATACGCCAAACGGGTAATTTTGCAGTTAGAATAGATACTGTGAAGCCTGTGATTACTCCGGTTGATCCGGCTCACTGGCAATCTTTGAAGAAAATATCTTATGTCATTAAAGATAATTTGAGTGGAATAGACTCCTGGTATGGCACTTTGAATGGAAAATTTGTCTTGTTTGAATATGACGCAAAGAAAAATTCCTTGTTTTATATTTTTGATCCGAACAGAGCAAAAAGAGGAGCACAAAAACTTGTGCTGAAAGTTACTGACAGAGCGAGAAATGAGAGAATCGATGAAAGACAAGTTATTTTTTGATGGTATTTCTGAAAATTTTGTTTTACCTTTGAATTTCAAAAATCTATTGATATGAAGAAAAATATTTTTATTAGCTTATTTACATTGTTAATTTCTATCCCGGGCTTCGCCTGCACAAATCTGCTGGTTGCGAAAGGCGCATCTGTAGATGGTTCTACTATGGTGACCTATTCTGCCGATTCTTATTCCCTATATGGAGAATTATATCATTGGCCAGCTGCAATTTATCCTGCAGGTATGATGCTCGATGTTTATGAATGGGATACCGGAAAATATTTGGGAAAAATACCTCAAGCCAGACAGACTTACAATGTGATAGGAAATATGAATGAGCACCAGCTTTGTATTGGAGAAACGACCTTCACCGGACGTGAAGAATTGATCGATTCTACAGGTATTATGGATTACGGGAGCTTGATTTATATTACTCTTCAACGTTCAAAAACAGCTCGTGAAGCAATTCAGGTGATGACTGATCTGGTTAAAAATCATGGATATTACAGTGGTGGAGAATCATTTTCGATAGTAGATAAAAATGAAGTCTGGATTTTGGAAATGGTTGGAAAAGGAGTCGGAAACAAAGGCGCAGTATGGGTTGCCGTACGTATTCCTGACGATTGTATTGCTGCTCATGCCAACCAATCGAGAATTCATCAATTTCCACTGAATGATAAAGGAAATTGTCTGTATTCTCCGGATGTCATTTCTTTTGCCCGCTCAAAAGGTTATTTCAAAGGAAAAGATGCTGATTTTAGTTTTTCAAAAGCATATAATCCTTTGGACTTTGGTGGTTTACGTTATTGCGAAGCACGTGTTTGGTCGTATTACAATCAATATAATAAGGAAGCCGCTGCATGGATTGATTATGTTCTTGGAAAAGATCCGAAGCCAATGCCTCTTTATGTTAAACCAGACCGAAAACTTGGGGTAAAAGATCTGATGGCTTCTATGCGTGACCATTATGAAGGAACTCCATTGGATCCGACAAAAGATGTGGCTGCCGGTCCTTTTGGATCTCCATATCGTTTTTCTCCATTAGCATGGAAATCCGATAGTATCGATTATTGTTTCGAACGTCCTATTTCAACACAACAGACCGGTTTTACATTTGTGGCTCAAATGCGTAACCACTTGCCTGATGAAGTGGGCGGAGTATTCTGGTTTGGTGTCGATGATGCTATGTTTACGGTTTATACTCCTATGTATCCATGTATGACTCAAACTCCTGAATGTTATCGTATTGGTAATGGTGATTTCAATCATTTTTCGTGGACTTCTGCTTTCTGGATTCATAACTGGGTTGCGAATATGGCATATAATCGCTATAATCAGATGATTAACGACACAAAACCATTGCAGGATAAACTGGAAAATGGTTTTCTCGAAATGCAGCCGCTGGTTGAACAAAAAGCAGTAGAACTCGTTAAGAAAGACAAAAAAGAAGCTCTGGATTTCCTTACGGACTATAGTATTTCGCAGGCTCAAAAATCAACTTCTGAATGGAAAAAATTAGGAGAATACCTGATTGTCAAGTATATGGATGGGGCTGTGAAGAAAGAAAAAGACGGAAAATTGATTACCAATGATTATGGTAATTCTCAATATCCGAACCGACCCAAAATGGATCCGGGATTCTACCGCAAAGTGGTAACTGAAAAAGGAGACTGGCTCAAAGTGAAAGAAGTTCCTAAGGAATATTTGGAATAATAATTTATATCAAAACTATGAAATCGGTTCTAAAAGAAACTATCAATAAGTGGGACCCCAATTTCCCCCTTGATGTAACTCACGAAAAATTTGTTGAGCATGTCAATAATATTGAAAAAAAAATGGGAGCAGGGGATTGTTACACTGTTGATGAATTTATGGAAAAATGGAAAATCTGGGAACAAAATTACCTCAAATCGAAAGGCGAAAAATAATTGAGGTAAAAGTTTCTCAAGAATTTTTCCAAAACCTTCAAAAAATTTTCACGTACGGAGTTCAAACATTTGGAGTAGTAAAAGCAAAGCAGTATAGGGAAAAAATTTTATATTCTGTTGAAAATCTGAAGCGTTGGCCTTTTATACACTCTGAATGTCGCTATTTAAGAACAAAAAAGAAAATTTATAGAAATATAGTTTTCGAGTCACATTTGATAATTTATAAGATTTTGCAATCCGAAATTCATGTGTTAGATGTTATTCATACGTCTTCAAGTATTGCGAAAATTCGTAACATAGGAAAGGTCAAAATATAAACGATTTAATAAAAATAAAATGCAAGACGAAGTTTTATTAAAGCAAGTAACGGCTAAAGCTCAATCCTGGCTGACAAAGGATTATGACGAACAAACTCGAAAAGAAGTACAACAATTGCTTGATAAAGAGGATAAAACCGATTTGATCGAGGCTTTCTATAAAGATTTGGAGTTTGGAACCGGAGGCCTTCGTGGGATTATGGGTGTGGGTTCTAATCGAATGAATATCTATACGGTGGGAGCTGCGACTCAGGGATTGGCAAATTATCTGAAGAAAGAGTTTGCTAATTTGCCCGAAATCAAAGTGGTGATTGGACATGACTGTCGTAATAACAGCCGGAAATTTGCTGAAATTTCAGCCGATATTTTCTCTGCAAGTGGAATTAAAGCTTATTTATTTCCTGATTTACGTCCTACTCCGGAAGTTAGTTATGCTATTCGTAAACTGGGTTGTCAAAGTGGTATAGTTCTGACTGCATCACACAACCCGAAAGAATATAACGGCTACAAAGCTTATTGGGATGATGGAGCTCAGGTGGTTGCTCCTCACGATAGGAATATTATTGCTGAGGTAAATAATGTTTTTTCCGCAGCAGATATTAACTTCAAGAAAGATCCGGCATTGATTGAAATCCTGGATAAGAAAGTCGATGAAATGTTTATCAATGATTTGTTGACGCTTTCTCTTTCTCCGGAAGCAATCAAACGTCACAATGACATTAAAATCGTTTATACACCGATTCATGGAACTGGAGGTCAATTGATCCCAACAGCATTAAAAGCAATGGGATTTACCAATATCATTCATGTTCCCGAACAGGATGTGGTAAGTGGGGATTTCCCGACAGTAGTTTCTCCGAATCCGGAAGAACCTGCTGCTCTTGAGATGGCGATCAAAAGAGCTATTGAAACGGATGCGGATATGGTTATGGCGTCTGATCCTGATGCCGATCGTGTTGGAATTGCTATTCGCGACGACAAGGATGAATTCATACTTGTAAATGGGAATCAAACATTATTGATCCTTTTCCATTATCTGATTACGCGTTGGAGAGAATTGGGCAAGTTAAAAGGTAATGAATATATTGTGAAAACTATCGTATCTTCTGAACTGGTAAAAAACATTGCTGTAAAGAATAAACTGCAGATGTACGATTGCTATACCGGATTTAAATGGATTGCTACAGTAATGCGTGAAAATGAAGGTAAAAAACAGTATATCGGAGGCGGTGAAGAAAGCTATGGCTTCCTCGCTGAAGATTTTGTTCGTGATAAGGATGCTGTTTCTGCTTGTATGATGTTGGCTGAAATTGCTGCATGGGCGCGTAACAATGGAAAGAGCTTATATCAATTATTGCAGGATATCTATTTGGAATATGGATATTCTAAGGAAAAAGGAATTTCTGTAGTTCGCAAAGGTAAATCCGGCGCAGAAGAAATTGACGCAATGATGAAGAATTTCCGTGAAAATCCGTTTAAGGAAATTGCGGGTTCGAAAGTCATTCTAATCAAAGATTTTGTGAAATTGGTAGGGTATGATCTGGTTGAAAATGAGCAATTCACACTCGATATGCCGACAACATCCAATGTTCTACAGTATTTCACGGAAGACAATACAAAAGTGTCGGTTCGTCCTTCGGGAACAGAGCCTAAGATCAAATTTTATGTAGAAGTTCAAATCCCTGTCAGTAAAAAAGAAGAATTGGCTATTGCAGAGGCTGCTGCTGATGCTAAAGTAGAGGAAGTTCGTAAATCATTAGGGATATAATATTTTTGAATGTAATGGCACAAAGATAGAAAGACGCTAAGTTTATATTTTTCTTGCGCCTTTGAGTCTTTGTGCCTTTGCGTTCAAGATAAAAAATAAATTATTATGCAAAATAAGTTTAACGGTTTTACTCCGGAGACTTTCCAATTTTTCAAGGATCTTTCAGAAAATAACTGTAAGCCTTGGTTCGATGAACATAAGTATATTTATGAACTGGAATTGTTGCAGCCGTTAAAATCACTGATTGTTGCAATGACTCCGGGAATGTATGAGATTGATAATCAGATCGATTTCCGTCCAGCAAGGGCATTGTCCCGTATTTACAGGGATATCCGCTTTTCGCATGATAAGACCCCATATAAAACTCATTTATGGATAACATACCAGCGCATGGTTCCGGAATGGCAAAATTTTCCTGCATTCTTTATTGAATTTTCAGCAGAGGGTTATTTCTATGGTATGGGATTGTATGGCTCTAAGAAAAAGATAATGGATGATCTGCGAGAACATATTGAGTATCAGCCTGATCACTTTAAAGAGATAACACACGACCTGATCGAAAAACATGGATTTACTCTCGATGGTGAGCAGTACAAACGTCCGTTGAAGAATGATTTGCCGGAGTATTTTCAGCCATGGATGCAACGTAAAAGTGTATATGTTTACAAAAAATGTCCGGTTGGGAAGGAATTGTTTGGCCCTGCTTTTGCTGAAAATCTGGCTTCAGAATTTGCTTTGACAAAGGATCTTTATAATTTTCTGGTGAATGTCTGTGACTAACTTTTATGTAGCACATATAGAAGGTAATGATGACTTGCAGCGAAGCTTATCCAATTCTCACAGACATTGTGGCAACGAGATATTTTTGTTGACATCAGGCTATATAATACGTAATTGTGATTTTAATGATATTCGACTGAATGACAGGGATATACACTTGTCTTTGTCGCGTCAGGTAACATCAGTTTCTGAATTCTCTCCCAGTGTAAAAGGCTATTATTGCTGTTTCAGCGATGAATTCATTAAGCAGATCTACATGAAAGAAAATGTTGAAAATGACTTGGAGTTTATCAGTAGTTTTTTATTCCGGTATCCTTTGCGGTTAAATAAAAAGATATTCAACCATATTGAATATCTTTTTGATGCATTACTAAAATTAGATTTTAGATGTGAGCCTGATAAATCTCTGATGCAAGTATATTTGACAGCAGTAATCTATGAGATCAAAAAACTAATGATCGAATCGGGTTTGGACTTTTATCCTTCCAAAGCTTTTCTTATTACAAAGAAATATAATGATTTATTAACTGCAAATGTGGGTGCTGAGCGTTCTGTTGATTTTTATGCCCGGCAGTTGGATATAACTCCTAATCATCTCAATAAATCGGTCAAAGCTGTAACCGGGCGAACAGCAATAACTGTTCTGAATGAGATGAGTATTCAGGAGGCTAAAATGCAATTGAGATATACTAGTCTGAGTATCAGCGATATCGCTTTTCAGCTCGGATTTGAAGATCTGTCCTATTTCAGTCGGTTTTTTAAAAAAACGACAGGAATGACTCCGATGGAGTACCGGAGAAATTTGTAATTATTTTTTAATTTGGCACGTTTTTTTCGGAAATTTGAAATATATGTTTACCTTTGTGCCGCTTGTACATATTATTGATAAGAGGATGGTACAAGGTGAAAAAACGAATAAATTTATTAGAATCATAGTCTAGAATATAAATGTTCGGAGCTTTAAGAAATACGACAGAAAGTATAATTTCCAGATTTAACACTTTAAATTTGGTTGGCTCACTGTTTATATTAGAGAGAGAGAGAGAGAGAGAGAGACTGATCTAGTCTGTCTCGCGCGTAAATGTAAGCAAAATTTCTTAATTATCAAGTATATAGCTTTCTTGAATCGTAAAGATTTAAGAAAGCTTTTTTTATATTATTCTGCCGGTATCCTCGGTATCCTATTCCACGTTTCATTTCCTAAAGTGTTATGTTTGAAATTTTTTGTTCCGCTTGTGAAAGTAGGGCAGGGGATGTTTTATCAAACGAATAAATGTATGTATGTGTTTGTGAATGTTTGGGGATTTGGTTCAGGGACCGGCAGATTTATAACATAACTAACAATTAAACTTATAACATAATACATATATCATTAATTTTTTTAAGTATGAGACAAACAACTACAACACAACGAAAATCGCCCCTTCGGCATTATATGAGGCTGTATGGATTGATTCTGTCGTTCATGCTTGCAGGCATAATAGGCTTGCAGGCGCAAAATGTTTCCTGGTCAACAGGATTCCCTAAAATTAACCCTGCTCCACTGACTGTTTTGGATACTTCTTATGTAGAAGTAGATTTTTCAGTTACTGCCAGTGTGAGCAATGCTCAGGTCCTGTTAACTCTTCCTGCCGGTGTAACCAGGGCTGCTAATGCGGAAGCACTCGCTGGCAACACAGCAACATTGGGAAATGGAGGCACCGTTTCTGCTTCTGTTGTTACATTAGGTAGTTTAACTACCGGGACGAACGTGAAATTTCGTCTCCCTGTTTATACTGCTTGTAATATAGCAGATGGCGCTGTTATTAACCTGAAAGTTCAGTCAGGAACAACAACACTCACAGGAACTGGAGCAACGAAAGATATTACGGCTGCTTTTCAAAAGCCGGGATTGAATGTCAATATCCCGACCAGTGTGATTACGTACACTAATCCTACGGATGTCAATACGTATGTACTAAAATTAAATTCCAGTAATGGTAATTTGAGTAATTTTAAATTGACATTTGCATCAAACAAATTTACAGGTTTGAGGAATTTTGTGTTAGGAACAACCTCTATTCCTGATGCAAATATAACTAGAACAGTGTCAGGAACTGATAGCCTTGTTACTGTGGTTATCGATAAGACTCTGTTGCCCGGAGGAAAACTGACATCTACTGCTATTGATCTTAAAGTTGATGCAGTTTCATATACCAGTTGTGGAACTAAAACAGTAAGCGTTAACGGTTGGTACCCAAGTTCTGCGACATCCCCATCAAACGGTTGTGGAAACATCGGATCTGCTCGGACCTTTACTCTGAAAATGACAAATTTGCCGGGAGTTCCGACAATGACTTTTCTTTCAAGAAAATGGGATGCTCCATACAATACTGCTGCAAGTATGTGTAGTGATGGGGTTACCACCATGTACTCGACTTATGTATATCAGAATACAAGTGCGATAGATGCTTATAACTTTCAATTAAAAGTATCGACAGCGGTAGGGACAAATGTTATTTCACCCAATTCATACATTGACATGAATAATGTTTATTACACTATAGAAGGTGATGTAGAAAAGAAAGTTGATCCGCTAACAATGACTGTGACAAATAAGATGTCGGAAGCGAATAGGGCTCCATTGGCTGCTTATGCTGATATGCCTCTTACTGTTGATTTTGTTATTCCAGAAGCAATTCCCGCTGGAAAGAAGATCGATTTGCGTTTTGGACGGATAACGGGTTTGTTTTATGATACGACGAAACCATCAACAACTCTTTATCAGCATTATATGTACACTGTCTATTGTACATCAAATGGAGTAACAAATGCTTGTGGAGAATCTGGAAATTTGCAGACAAATACGACTTCTTTTACTTATGCCGGACCTGGATTTACCAATGTTCCTACGAGCTTGACTGTCAAAGAAAATCAATCAGGAAGTACCTCTTTTGCATTTAGAGGTGGTAGCGTAATAACTGCAGCGGCAAGTCCTGACCAATCATTGGATATTTTTGTACAACTTCCATCCTGGATGACATTGGATGAGAGTGTAGGTACGCCAATCCAATGGATAGCCGACAATACTGTAGATATTTGGCCTAATGCCGTATATACCAAGCTAAGCAATAACGTTTACAGTATCAATGTAAAAACAAATGATAATACTACGTCTAAATTTGATTATAGTTTTCTTAAGATATTCTATAAAACAGGACCTTGTCAGGGGACTGCCAATACAGATACTACAATTACTTATTGGATGAATTATAATACATCGCCGAATGGGGTTGTTGATGCATGTCGTCCGGTGTATGAAAAAATTGGTCTGGCATACCAGCCTGTTACATTTGCGTGCAAAAAAGACGGATTTGTACTTGATGAATTCCGTTTGATCCGTACAACAAAGGGCTATAAAGACAGTAATAATGCCGGAGCTCCGGATGATGCTTCTATAGCACCTGATTCCGAGATTGATCATGGTTTGTATATGGCTCCGACGGATAAAGGGTATGCAGTTTGGAAAGGATATATTGAAGGAAATACTTCAGTTACCTATCAAAATATGTATGCAATGCTTACAACTGCCAGCCCATTGACAATTACAACAAACAATAGTAATAATTATTTGATACCGGAAACAGGCAATATCCAATTTTTGGTAAATGGAACCGATCGTTCGAGTGAATTACTATATGTTCGCCAGGGTAATTATGAATGTTATCTGAAATATGTAGGCGGTACCCCGCTCAAAGGTACTGATCAAATAGAGATTCGTATGCCGTTTTACTTTAGAACCGGTGTAAATGATATGTCTCAGGTTTCGGATTTTACCGGTGAATGTTTTGTAAGTAATACTGCTGCTTCAAATCCGTTTAGTAGTCCTGCAGATCGTCATGGAGATGATCATTTTACTCAAGGGGTAAAAGTCAGGACGATATCTGCTTATCCTGATTTTATAAATGAACAGTTCGCAGATAATAACTCGAAAGAGATCCAGATAACATTTAATGGATATTATAATAATTATTTTTCTTCGCCATGGCATGCTAAAGAATACTGGTCTTATATTCCGGAAAAAGGATGTATTGTTCTTCCTCAGGGATATGAATTGGCAGATCCGAATATAAAGGTTGATGTGAGATTTTATAATGGAGCGCTCTCTTCCGGAACATGGTATAATGCTAGAATGACGACAGCTTCTGTATCTAATGATACTTGCTACATTGATTTCGCAAGCCTTTTTGATCTTAATTATCCGGGAAATGGAGCTGTTGCTGCCGGTAAATTGCAGTTGCCCGATGATCAATATATTTTACGTACTTATGTGAAACTGAGAGCTACCCGTGGTGCAAAGCCTGGATCTACAGTTTTGCCGATTTTTATCGAGACAAAGGATCCACGGACAAATACTACGGTTAGTAGTACAACATACCTGAATTCTTCTACAGTCAACTATACAGGGTTGGCCACTTCGCTTACTTCATCGGTAAGTAGTGTTGCCATAACAACTTCTAAAGTAAATATTCCTGTGTTGACGGTCGGAAATATCAATAAAGTTCCTATTCAAAATGTATGGCTTTATGTTGAAGGAAATGTTTCTAATATTTCTTTAACACAAGGTGGAACTACAGTTAATGGAACAGGTTATCAGGGACGTTGGATAAATGCAACTTCTTCATTGGCTGCCGGAAGTACTTCTCAATATGCTTTTGAGGGAACTTATACCGGAGGTAGCAATTGTACGGATCAGATAAAAATTTATGTGGTAAGTGGTTTTGATACAACTTGGAATCCTGCAACTGATGCTAATAGTGTTCCTCAAACCCCTACCATAGATTTTATATTAGACAAAAATGATGTAAATCACAACGGTGCAAATTGTTTGGTAAACCTGACTATTCCTGCAGCAACAGTGAATGGAAGTTTGACTGTCAGCAATGTAGTAGGAGGCTTAGGTGTAAATGAGATTGCTTATCTTAAAAATCAACTATTGACAGCATCTCTTAATACTAATGGAGGCTCAGGAGCCTTGGCAAATGGTAAAATAACAATTACTGTTCCTGCCGGACAAAAATATGTTGCAGGAACTGCAAAAATTGCTTATCCTTCAAATGCGACTCCTGTATCTGTTGATCAAGTAGCTTATGAAGTATATCTGACCGGACTTTTATCCGGATCAACTGCAACAGACCGGACTTTCGATTTTGATTTG
>JAVBUX010000102.1:0-12399 GCA_031554915.1 Bacteroidales bacterium
ATCCTCAACAAACATTAGAACTGATCTCTATGCTGAATCCTGAATTCAAAGCTACAGAGAGTGTTAAAAAAATGGAAAAAATTATACAAGCGGAAACCGCAACCGAAGTGGGAAAACCATTCATTAATGTCAAAGGAAAAAGTCTAGATGACACAGAAGTGACCTTATCTGATTACGCTGGAAAAGGAAAAATCGTACTCATTGATTTCTGGGCTTCCTGGTGTGGACCATGCATCAAATCGTTACCGGAATTAGTTGCAACATATCAAAAATACAGCAATAAAGGCTTTGAAATTGTCGGTATTTCTTTAGATGAAGAAAAACAATCCTGGAAAGATGCTACTGCAAAACACAATATTACCTGGCCTCAACTATCAAATTTGCAAGGCTGGACTGATGAAGCAGCACAAGCTTATGGTATCAACTCGATTCCAACAACAATTCTACTCGACAAAAATGGTGTAATTATCGAAAAGAATTTGAACCCCAAAGTATTAGATCAAAAATTATCTGAATTACTGAAGTAAGTCATTTTTTGTGATATTTGCATACAAAAACAAAAAGGCTGCCCAATTGGACAGCCTTTTTATATTGACCTTTTTCGAGATTAAACTCTTTTTTCTTTGATACGAGCCTTCTTTCCGGTAAGTTTACGTAAGTAGTACAATTTAGCACGACGTACTTTACCAACCTTGTTCACCGTAATACTGTCAATAAATGGAGAGTCTAGCGGGAAAATACGCTCTACACCAATATTTTCAGACATCTTACGAACTGTGAAGCGTCTTTTCTCAGCATGACCGGCGATTTTAATAACTACACCTCGATATTGCTGGATACGTTCCTTATTACCTTCTTTGATTCGATAGGCTACTGTCACAGTATCACCACTCTTAAATGCAGGGTGCTCTTTTTTTGTTGCGAACGCCTCTTCTGCAATTTTAATTAAATCCATTGTTATTAAGCTTTTATATGTTATTCGAAATCGCAATATACACGAGCAACACGTTTCTTCTCGTCAGAGATTGCGTAAAGCGGGCACAAATTTAGGAAATATTTTGCAAAATGCAAAATATTCAACACTCAATTAATATCTGTCTCTTCTTTCCGGACGATTTGGGCGATCAGGACGATCTTGACGCTCAGGGCGATCCGAACGAGGTTCACCTTCCGGACGTTCCGGACGAGGCATCAATACTTTACGGGATAATTTGAATTTTCCGGTTTTAGGATCTATATCAACTAATTTTACTTCGATCATATCTCCTTCTTTAATTCCGGCTTCTTCCACTGTTTCAAGACGTTTCCAATCGATCTCCGAGATATGGAGCAAACCATCTTTTCCTGGCAGGAATTCGACAAAACAACCGTACGGCATAATAGAACGGACTTTCCCTTCGTAAACCTCTCCCACTTCAGGTACGGTCACAATACCTTTGATCTTAGCCAAAGCCGCATCAATAGCAGTTTTATTATTAGCTGCAATTTCCACACGACCATAACCATCGATCTCTTCAATTGAGATTGTAGCTCCGGTTTCTTCTTGCATTCCTTGAATAATTTTTCCACCAGGACCGATTACAGCACCGATAAATTCTTTCGGGATAATCACGACCTCAATACGTGGAGCATGTTCTTTCAGGTCAGCACGAGGTTCTGAAATTGTTTCAAGAATTTTGCCAAGAATATGCATACGGCCTTCTTTTGCCTGGTTTAAAGCTTTTTCCAGAATTTCGTATGAAAGTCCGTCCACCTTAATATCCATCTGGGTGGCAGTGATTCCATTACTGGTACCGGTTACTTTGAAATCCATATCTCCCAAGTGGTCTTCATCACCCAATATATCAGAAAGAACAGCAAAATTTTTACCTTTATTTTCGGAAATCAATCCCATTGCAATACCGGAAACAGGATTCTTCATTGTTACTCCGGCATCCATCAACGCCAATGTTCCGGCACAAACCGTAGCCATTGAAGAAGATCCGTTTGACTCCAAAATATCTGATACGATACGGATAACATACGGATAATTTTCAGGAATCATACCTTTCAATGCACGGTGAGCCAGGTTACCGTGACCAACTTCACGACGACCAACACCTCGTTGAGGTCTGGCTTCTCCAGTTGAAAATGGAGGAAAGTTGTAATGCAACATAAAACGTTCCTTATCGCGGCACAAAACATCATCCACAATTTTTTCGTCGAGTTTTGTTCCTAAAGTTACGGTCGATAATGATTGAGTTTCTCCTCGAGTGAAGATTGAAGAACCGTGAGGACCAGGTAAACAATTGATTTCCGACCAGATAGGACGAATCTCTGTTGTTTTACGTCCATCCAAACGAATTCCTTCATCAAGGATACAACGACGCATAGCTTCTTTTTCCACATCGTGGTAATATTTAGCTATCAAAGACGCTTTTTCGCTCAACTCCTCTTCAGAAAGCTGAGATTTATATTCTTCCACTACAGCAGCAAAAGCATCACTACGTTCATGTTTAGAAGAGCCTGATTTAGCAATTGCATATACTTTATCGTAACATTTCGCATAAACATCTTTACGAAGATCTTCATCATTCTCTTCGTGACAATATTCGCGTTTCACTGTTTTACCAACAGCTTCAGTCAATTCCATTTGTACACGACACTGATCCTTAATCGCTTCATGGGCGACTTTAATCGCGTCAAGCATTTCGGCCTCAGAAACTTCTTTCATCTCGCCTTCAACCATCATGATATTATCGATGGTAGCTCCGACCATGATGTCCATATCAGCTTTTTCAAGTTGAGCAAAAGTAGGATTAATGACGAATTCACCATCAACACGGGCAACACGAACTTCAGAAATAGGTCCGTTAAACGGAATGTCAGAAACAGCGATTGCAGCAGATGCTGCTAATCCTGCCAATGCATCAGGCATATCTTCTCCATCGGAAGAAAAAAGTATAATGTTTACAAAAACTTCAGCATGGAAATCATCCGGGAATAATGGACGCAAAGCACGGTCAACCAGACGGCAAGTCAGAATTTCATAATCTGAAGCGCGTCCTTCTCTTTTCATAAATCCACCCGGGAAACGTCCGAATGCGGAAAATTTTTCTTTGTATTCAACTTGCAAAGGCATGAAATCAACACCGGGATTTGCATCTTTGGCAGCACATACTGTAGCCAACAAAACGGTATTGTTCATACGTAGTACAACCGAACCGTCAGCCTGTTTGGCTAACTTCCCGGTTTCCAAGGTAATGGTACGTCCATCACCCAAATCAATCGTCTTAACAATAGGATTAATCATAAATAATCTTTCTAAAATATATATCTTCTACATAAAATCGCACAAAGGTACAAAAAAAATCTATATATTTGCGGGATAATTGTGTACTTATGAAAAAAGCTTTTAAAATACTGTTAATTATCATTGGCGCTCTTGCCTTCCTTTTTTTGATGTGCAAACTGCTCAGAAAGGATCATAATAAGTTTACTGTGGAAGGAAACGTGGTTGAAGCAAATCACAAAACAATGTATTTCGAACACGTAGGGATCTCTTCCGTAAATATCCTTGACTCTGTTGTTCTGAATGAAACAGGCAAATTTAAGTTCAAACAGTTGAATCCTGGCGAACCTGATTTTTACAGATTGAGACTTGACGGACAGTTGATCAATATAGCTATTGACAGTACTGAAACTATTAAAATACAAGCAACTGCATCGAATTTTGCACAAGGGTATTCTGTCGAAGGCTCGGATGAATGTACTAAAGTAAAAGAGCTGACAATGGACCAACTCGAAGCAAGTACCCAATATAACAAACTACGCAAAGAGTACAATGATAAAAATATCACTGTCGATCAATATATGGAGCAAATAAGCCCTGTTCTCAACAAGTATAAAGAAAGCGCCAAGAAATACATCTATGCTAACCCTAAATCTTCTTCTGCATATTTCGCTTTGTTTCAAACAATTAACGACATGCTGATTTTTGACCCGTACGACAAAGAAGATTACAAGGCACTGGGAGCTGTAGCTACCAGTTGGAACCAGTTTCATCCGGAAGCAAATCGTTCAAAACAACTCTACACTCTAGCTATACAGGCTTTGAAATCCATCCGGGGTGAACGTCCTGTCGAATATAATGTTACGGAAACCGCAGAACATTTTGCAATAAAGCTTCAGAATGTTGAAGATCAAGAAATTAGTCTGTTTGAATCTTGTAAAGGTAAGGTTACCTTGATTGATTTTACGGCGTATCAGCTGAAAGATTCTCCGGAACACAACATTATCCTGAACACATTTTACGAAAAATATAAGTCGCAAGGATTTGAAATTTATCAGATATCACTCGATTCCGATGAAAATTTCTGGAAAAATTCTGCAGTCAATCTGCCTTGGATCTGTGTACGCGACAAAAGATCAATGTACTCCCAAATCGCATTAAACTACAATGTAAAAGAACTGCCGACTGCATTCATTATGAATCGTAACGGAGATATTGTTAAACGTATAGAATCGTATAGCAATCTGGAGAAGGAAATTACTCCGTTTTTGAAATAATTAAACATTGTATGTTGCAAAGCATCTGAAAATATTTGACATATATAAAAAAAGTAGTACCTTTGCAAAATATTAGAGAGTTCCGATCATGTAGGTCGGAATTCTTTTTGTTTTAGTAAAACTTAAATAACTTATCATGGCAGTGAGTTACATGACAGAAGAGGGTTATAAAAAATTACTCGAAGAAGTCAATTACCTAGAAACCGTAAAACGTCCGGAAATTTCCAAACAAATAGCGGAAGCCCGCGACAAAGGTGATTTATCGGAAAATGCAGAATACGATGCTGCAAAAGAAGCTCAGGGTCTTTTGGAAACTAAGATTGCTCAATTGAAAGAATTGATCGCAAGTGCTCGTTTAATAGACGAAAGCCAGATTTCGACCGACTTTGTCCAGATATTGAACAAGGTCAAAATCCGGAATACAAAAAATAAACAGGAAATGCTATATACCCTCGTTGCTGAAAATGAAGCAAACCTGAGAGAAGGCAAAATTTCCGTTAACACCCCTATTGCTAAAGGATTATTAGGGAAAAAAGTTGGGGATATTGTGGAGATTCAGGTTCCTGCCGGGCTATTGACATTTGAGATCTTAGAAATTTCAATTTGAACAGATTTTATGACTATTTTCAGCAAAATCATCGCCGGCGAAATTCCGTGCTATAAAATTGCGGAAGATGATCGCTTTTTTGCTTTTTTGGACATCAATCCATTGGCAAAAGGTCATACATTGATTGTACCGAAACTGGAAACCGATTATATCTTTGATCTGGATAACGAGAGATTATCCGGAATGATCGTATTTGCCAAACGTGTTGCTCAAGCTATTGAAAAAGCAATCCCTTGCAAGCGCATCGGATTGACAGTTATTGGACTTGAAGTTCCTCATGCGCATATTCACCTGGTTCCGGTCAATAAAGAATCTGATATTTATTTCGGAAGTCCGAAATTGAAATTAGAAAGTGAGGAATTCCAAGCTATCGCAAAAAAAATATCCCAAAATTTCATATAAATTTATTTTATATGAAGTACTCTATCGAACAAATTGCTAAAATTATTTCTTCAAGCATAAGCATCCGTTCTCATGCTGATATCAGGTTGCTTTTGACCGACAGCCGGTCGCTATTCGAGCCTTCAGAAAGCCTTTTCTTCGCTCTGGAAACAAAACACAACGACGGACACAAATTTATTGAGCAACTTTATAATAAAGGTGTACGAAGTTTTGTTGTACAATCTTTGCCGGAAAATAAAAATTCAATGCCGGAAGCAAACTTTTTACTAGTCAATGATAGTTTGCTGGCCCTTCAACAATTAGCTACATTTCACCGACAACAATTCAAAATACCTGTGATCGGGATCACCGGAAGTAACGGAAAAACGATTGTCAAAGAATGGCTTTACCAATTATTACATAAAGATTTTAATATTGTCAGGTCGCCCCGCAGTTATAATTCCCAAATTGGGGTTCCTCTCTCTGTCTGGCAACTGAACGAAGAAAGCCAACTGGGAATTTTTGAAGCCGGCATCTCCATGCCAGAGGAAATGTTGCGTCTGGAACCTGTTGTTATGCCTAATATCGGCTTATTTACCAATATTGGAGACGCTCATCAGGAAAATTTCACATCGCTGGAAGAAAAATGCCGGGAAAAATTGGTATTATTCAAACACAGCAAGGTGATTATCTATCATTCCGACAACTTGATAGTAGATCTTTGTATCAAAGAAAAGTATCCTGACAAAACCTGTTTTAGATGTTCTTTTTCAGACAACCAAGCCGACCTGTACATCAAAAAAGTAGAAAAATCGGGAGAAGGAACTGATATTTCATATATTTTTAAAGAGATAGAAGAAAACCTGTATATCCCATTTACAGACGAAGCATCTATAGAAAATGCTGCATTATGTCTTGCCACTTCGTTGTACCTGAATTCAGAATTTCAAAACAGGAAAGAACGCTTTGCAATGTTGGAATCAGTAGCCATGAGGCTGAACGTAAAAAAGGGGATACACAATAATATTATAATCAACGACACATATAACTCCGACATTAATTCACTGGCTATTGCCCTGGATTTTATGTCGCGCAGGTCTTTAGACAATAAATTGACTCCTGTATTGATTTTATCCGATATTCTTCAATCGGGAACAGAAGCTAAAATATTTTACAAGAAGGTTGCTGAACTGTTGGAACAGAAACAAGTTCGGCAATTAGTAGGTATCGGACCGGAACTAATGAAGAACATCGAACTGTTTTCATTGGAAAAATCATTCTTTCATAGTACCGATGAATTTCTAAATTCAGGAGTATTAAACAAATTTTCTGATTCCATCATTCTGATCAAAGGCTCCCGCAGTTTTCAATTCGAACATATCACCGAACAACTGGAAGCGAAAGTTCATCAAACAGTTCTGGAAGTTGATCTGGATGCCATTATTCATAATTTCAAATATTTCAGGGCCAGATTGAAACCGGAAACAAAAATCATTTGTATGGTCAAAGCTTTCGGGTATGGAGTCGGATCTTATGAGCTTGCCAAGACTCTGCAGGACCAGGGTTGCGACTACCTGGCAGTGGCTGTTGCCGATGAGGGAGGAGAACTCCGACAGGAAGGGATTACAATGCCTATACTAGTGATGAATCCTGAAATGCATGCTTTCAGTACTTTGTTTGATTACAACCTGGAACCGGAAGTTTATAGTTTTGGCATTTTGAATGCCCTGATCAAAGAGGCCGGACGCCGTGGAATAACTAGTTACCCTGCTCATATCAAGTTAAATACGGGTATGAATCGACTCGGATTTGATCCTCATGATATCCCAAAATTAGCTGAAATATTGAAATCGCAACAGTCTATCAAAGTAAGATCTGTATTTTCACATTTAGCAGCAAGCGATGCTCCTGAATATGACAATTTTACCCGCTTACAAATGCAGAAATTTTCTGCATTGTCAAGTGAATTGGAATCTTTACTGGTTTATCCGCTGCCAAAGCATCTGCTTAATTCAGCAGGAATGGAACGATTCCCTGAATTTCAACAAAATATCGTACGACTAGGAATCGGCTTGTATGGCATTTCTGTAGTAGATTCTCAGGCATTGAAACCTGTAGCAACTCTTAAAACCAGGATTTTACAGATTCGAGAAGTTAAAGCTGGCGAAACTGTCGGCTACAATCGTTCCGGAGTCATCACCCGCAACTCAAAAATAGCATGTCTCCCCATCGGTTATGCCGACGGACTCGATCGTCACCTAGGAAACGGGAATACATCTTTTTTGATTGACGGGAAATTATGCCCCACAGTTGGCAATATCTGCATGGATATTTGCATGGCAGATGTAACGGAAACGAATGCCCAGGAAGGCGATGAAGCCATTATTTTCGGAAAAGAAATCCCTATTTCAGAATTGGCAGAAAAGCTGGGAACTATCCCATATGAAATACTAACATCGATTTCTCCTCGGGTAAAAAGAGTCTATTTCAGGGAATAATTGACAAATATTGGGATGACCATAGCTAATTATTAAACATTAAACAACAGGTTTTGTTATAATTCAATAGGAAATTTTCTTTCCTGCACATGACAAGTATTATTTCGAAACAAAAATAAAATGCATTTTATTATGCAACATATCAAATAGTTAGTACATTTGCAAACTACTTTACAATTCAAGATATGGAAACTGAAAAGAAAAGAAAAGAAGCTTATAATTACATCCTTACAGAAAAGAATGGACCTCAGAATGAAATATTAAGAGCTATTGGTAATGATTTATTTCAAGAATTTTGTTTAGTCGGTTTTATAAAACAAGGGATGGATGGTGCATGGGTAGAAAGATGGCAAATAACAGAATTTGGAAAATCTCAGATATCGTCTTATCTTGAATTGTATAATATAAAAAATAATCTAAACGAAATATACAATAGTATTTTAGCAAAATAATGGCAGTTCGTTATTGTACATTCTGGTACCCAACTATTTACCACACAGACTTAACCCCGATACCACTTTCTAATACGATTGAAGGAAGAGACATTTCAGATGGAGCTGATAAAAAATACTTCATATCTATTACTGTGGACAATCAGGAAAATTTAACAGTAAAATCCACAATCAATCAAGATGATTTTTACATTATTCTAAGTTTAGATCCTAAAAAAAAACGAAGAAATGGCTTTGTCCAGTACTCATTCAATCTGGACAATCTTCCTGCCGAACATCATGTATCTTTTGAAAAAGTCCTTGAAAAGGATATCTATCACATCGCAAAGGAATTTTATCATAAACACGAAGCTGATCCGGATAAAGATAGCGCATTACGAGCTATCATAAGCCCATCTCCACAAGATATAGAGGAAGACGACAACGAAATACTCATAAAATTTTTAGAATGTTATCATCCTGTTTTTGAAAAATATGCAAAAAATATATCTTCTACAAATTTTTGTGTACAACAAATTGAATCTTTCATAGATCGTATTGAGCGAGAATCCAAAGAGAGGAATATTCCACTTGATGCAACAATAATATCAACGATTAAAGGATATAAAAATGACGTTCTAAATAAGATAATTTCAATGAACAATATGTGTGAAAATGCATTAATTGAATACACTTATTATAAAACATTATTATGTTCGAAGCATAATAAATCCTTTCATCACACTCTAGCTGTGAAAAACGACGAAAAAGACTATGAAATAAAAAATAAATGGAGGATGTATGCTCTAAATATACGAAACTCAATTCGCTATATTGAAAACATAAAATACAAAAATCAAAATAGATTATATAAAATGTCTCAATATCTACTGGAAGAAGTAGATATTAATACCAAAAGTGTTAATAAAGTGCTCGACGAAAATAAAAAGACAGAGAGAATAACCGAAAGTATTTCATGGTTTAGCGTTGCACTTGCAATAGTGCTTGGCATTCCTGTCTTTTTCAAAACAGGGCTTAAACTAATTGATATTATTTGGGGAATACTAACATTATTAATTATTTTGGGTTTTGGAGTTCGCATTATAACACTATACCGAAAAAAACAACAAAGAATAGTATCTGATCGTTAGCTTTTAATTTTTCATTACCTTTGCACCGTAATTCAAATAACTAAATTATGGCATTTAATCTTTTAAAAGGCAAAAGAGGTATTATTTTCGGGGCATTAAATGACATGTCCATTGCGTGGAAAGTGGCTGAGAGAGCCGTAGAAGAAGGTGCAACAATCACCTTATCAAATACTCCGGTGGCTGTACGAATGGGTGAAGTTTCTGCACTTGGAGAAAAACTGAATGCAGAAATTCTTCCTGCAGATGCATCGAACGTAGAAGATCTTGAAATGGTTTTTTCCAAATCGAAGGAAATACTTGGAGGCCAGATAGATTTCGTCTTACACTCTATCGGCATGTCGCCTAATGTTCGTAAAAAGAAAACTTATGACGATCTGGATTATGATTTGTTGGAAAAAACGTTGGACGTATCTGCCATTTCTTTCCATAAAATGATTCAAGCTGCAAAAAAATTAGATGCAATTGCAGAAGGAGGTTCGATTCTCGCCCTTTCATACGTTGCTGCCCAACGTACATTCTTCGGATACAACGATATGGCTGATGCCAAAGCATTACTGGAATCTATTGCCCGCAGCTTCGGGTATATTTATGGCCGGGAAAAAGGCGTCCGTATCAATACAATATCTCAATCCCCAACTATGACTACCGCAGGAAGTGGTGTTAAAGGGATGAACGACTTGTTCGATTTCTCTGAAAAGATGTCCCCTCTGGGCAATGCTTCTGCAGATGATTGTGCAAATTACTGTATCGTGATGTTCTCTGACCTGACACGTAAAGTGACCATGCAAAACCTATTCCATGACGGAGGTTTCTCCAGTATGGGTATGAGTTTGCGTGCTATGAACCAATACAGCAAGAGCCTTGACGAATTCAAAGACGAACACGGAAATATTATTTACGGATAATTAAGATGCTTATACGTCTGTATGATACTAACACCAATATGCGGGATGTTGAGAAAATTGTCAACATCCTGCGTGACGGTGGATTAGCGATATATCCTACAGATACTGTCTATGCTCTGGGATGTGATGCTCTGAACGTACGGGCTGTTGAGAAAATCTGTAAACTGAAAAATATTAATCCGGCTAAAACAAACCTTGCTATTATTTGTCACGATCTGGGAAATATCAGTGAATATGCTAAAGTAAGCAATCCTATCTTCAAATTGATGAAGAAAAATCTCCCCGGCCCATTCACATTTATCCTGAATGCAACCAACAACCTTCCCAAAATCTATAAAAACAGAAAAGAAGTCGGTATCCGGATACCTGATAATAACATCATCCTTACTTTAGTAAAAGAACTGGGTAATCCGATCCTTACAACTTCTATCCATGATGATGACGAAATTATTGAGTACAGTACCGATCCTGAACTAATATATGAAAAATACCGCGATATAGTGGACGTAGTTATTGACGGTGGCTACGGAGGCCTAGAGCCCTCTACTGTAGTTAATTGCACCGAAGAAAATATCGAGATAATACGTCTGGGAAAAGGCCTCCTTGAAGAATAATCATTGATTTCATAGTTAAATTACGTTAAATCAACGCTATTTATTTTTTACTCTACGTATTTTGCGTAGATTTGCGTAAATTACGTAATTAAATTATAAGTCATGATACAATTAACTCCACAAGAAGAGCAATTAATGCTGATTATTTGGCAAGTAGGGAATAGTTTTGTAAAGGATTACAAAGAACATTACCCTGCCCCTCAACCCCCATACACTACAGTCGCTACAATTATAAAGAAGTTGGAAAACAAAGGCTATGTCACTTCAAAATTATATGGAAACACTTATGAATACTCCATAAAAGTTTCAGAAACCGATTACAAAAAACAATTCACGTCAGGCTTTGTCCAAAATTATTTTAGTAATTCTTACAAAGATATGGTAACATTTTTCGCAAAGGAAGAAAAACTAAGTGAAAAAGATCTGGAAGAAATCATCAAACTGATCAAGAAGAAATAGATTAATAATTAAATGCCATGAACATTTTTTTTATTTACCTGCTTAAAGTAAACATTGCCCTCAGCATTGTATTTATTATATACTTGTTCCTTTTTAAGAATAACACACTATTCAGAAGCAAACGGATTTTTTTGTTGAGTGTTTGCGCTTTCACTCTCATTTATCCGTTTGTTTCTGTTCCGATAGAAAATACAACGCCATTTCTTCAAAATATTAATTACCACTATGTAGAAGATGAGCTTTATTTTGATGAGGCAAGTACACTCAACTCAGTGGAATCCACAAAAAATATATTTGAAATAAATTTACCAAACATCATATTATTTCTATATCTAACTGTAGTATTAGTACTTACAACAAGATTTGTCATTCAGGGCATTGGCCTTACCAAACTAATTTGCAGCAAAAAGCCAATCCAATTAATGGGGCATAAAGTAATTATACTCCCAAAAAAAACAGCGCCATTTTCATTTTTCTCCTGGATTGTTATCGATCAGGAAACTTCACAAGAGAGTGATATTCAGGAAATTTTAATTCACGAACAAGCCCATGCCGATCAAAGACATAGTATTGATGTTATCTTTTCTGAAATCTACACGATTTTTTGCTGGTTCAATCCATTGACATGGCTTTTTAGAAAAGAGATCCGGTTAAACCTGGAATACCTGGCAGATGCATCCGTTATCCGTTCAGGATATAATCCGGAACAATATCAGTTTCATATTTTGAGACTGTCTTATCCTATAGCTATAGCTCAATTATATACCGGTTTTAATTTTTCACCTTTAAAAAAACGAATTAAAAT